>JBFFPW010000166.1:0-4473 GCA_041573815.1 Desulfuromonadales bacterium | reverse complement strand
GCGCTTTCGGGTCAAACCCCTTTCCCTGGTCGTAAACCTGAATGCGCAGATTCTCGTTAATGATGGCAATATTGATATGAATAAGCTGGTTTTCGCTCTCGGAGGCATGCAGGATGGCATTGGAGGTCGCTTCAGTCAGAACCAGGTTGACCTGATAGGCGAGCTCCTCCCGGTCCCCACGGTAACGTTTCAGGGTGCGGGCAATATCTTCACCTATCTTGCCGATCAGGCTGAGATATCGTGTCTGATTCGGGACTTTTATGTCAATTTCCAGGTTTTCTATCATAAGTTTTTTGCCAGTATTGAACTGTCAAAGGTGTCGCACGAAGTTGTTTGTTTCAGTTCAAGAGAAGCTGGCCAGAGCTTCTTCTGTCCCCGGGAAAATTTCAAAAACACGGTGCAGTCGGGTCAGCTCAAACATTGACTTGACCTGCGGTTGCAGTCCACTCAACTTGAGAGTGCCATTGCGGGCGCTGGCATTTTTGAAGCCGGAAACCAGGGAGCCGAGCCCGGAAGAGTCGACAAAACGAACATCCTGCAGATCGATAACAAGATTGTTCTTGCCTTCATCGAAGAGGGAGAGCATCTGGGTTTTTAATTCGCTGCTGTTGTGAGCATCAAGCCGTTCCTCCTTGACCTCAATCAGTACTGTCGTTCCCTGTTCATCAATTTTTATATTAATGCTATTTCCTCCTGAATGTCTGGAATATTTCGTTAAAGAATAACATAATGAACTCTTTCGCACATTTTTGCATAACTTCTTTTTTTAGCTGTATTTTATTATGACGATTGAAACGTCATCGTTGAAATTATGGTTGCCGGTAAAAATCCTCACCTGCTCCAGCAGGTCATCAATGATTTCCTGTGCTTTTCTATCTTTCATTGCCACCAAGATATCCCTTAATCGCTCTTCACCAAAAAAATCACCATCGGAGCGTTCAGCTTCGGTAATGCCATCTGTATACAAGAGTAAAATATCGCCGGGGGCAAAAATAGTTTTCTCTTCGTTAAATGAAATGTCCCTTTTGACCCCGAGAATCAATCCTTCGGCATCGAGCTCTTCTATCGCCTGGTTTTTTGCCTGATAATGCAGCGGCTTGTTGTGCCCGGCGTTGGCATATCGAATATGTTTGTTGCTCAGGTCGATTGACAGGTAAAACATTGAAATAAACAGTTCTGTTTGCGTCAGGTCATCATAAAAGAAATTATTCAATTTGTGCATTAATTCGGACGGACTTTTCTCCCGGTCGCGACTGGACTGTATCAGGGTTCTGGTTGCAGCCATAATCAGTGATGCGCCGATATTATGTCCGGAGACATCGGCGACAACAATATCAAGCGATTTTTCACTCGGCAGAATATCAAAGTAATCACCGCCCACCTGTCGGGCCGGAACACAGATGCCGGCAATATCAATATCAGGAATTTCCGGGAAAGCGGAGGGGAGAAGACTGAGCTGAATTGTTTTGGCTATTTGCAGTTCCCTCTCATTTTCCCGGGCT
The DNA here is from genome assembly GCA_041573815.1 of Desulfuromonadales bacterium. Classification (GTDB taxonomy): domain Bacteria; phylum Desulfobacterota; class Desulfuromonadia; order Desulfuromonadales; family UBA2294; genus BM707. Next base: position 2,971 of record JBFFPW010000166.1, on the reverse strand, counting down.
TGTATCAGTTTGTCGGTTTGCTCGGCATTCCTCCAGGCAACACCAATCTGGCCAGCAAGGTTATGGAAAAGGTCGATAAACTCTTCGGTAAAAATACCCTTGGATACCTTGGAAAATGCTGACAGGACGCCGATCGGTTCTCCTTCTATTGAAATCGGTGCATGGGCAAGTGAAACGATTCCTTCTCGACGGGCAATGTCGGCAGAGATTTTCTTGTCCAGAAAAGCAGTGTCATTGACAACGATTTCCTGATTGGTCAGGAACGCCTCGCCGATGCATGTGGTCATGTCGAGGTTGCGTTCTGATTCGCCGAGATGCATTGACGTCATTCCTTGCTGGCTTTTGACAACAAGAGTGTCGGTTGCCGGGTCAAGAATTCGGATGACACAGAGATCTAACATAAACTGTTGATGCAGCAGCTTCAGGATGTTGTCAAAAATCTCTTTTGCCTCATTGCCACTGGCAACGATCCTGGCTGCTTCATACAGGATCGATAACTGTTCGCGACTGGCACTTCGGCTCAGGGTGACGGTGCCGAAAATATCAAAGACATCCTGCATGGTGCTGCCGCGGGTTTCAAGGTAGTTTTCAATGATGATTTTTGCCGGTGCGGCACCGACTGAACCGGCCAGGGTTCTTTCGGTAAACTGCTTGAGTTCCGGAATTTCATATTCAGACAGAGACCCTTTGCTGTCGATTTCCCGATCGCCAAGGTAATTGGTGATGGCCAGGTGCGCCTGCTCTTCACCGATGAATTTTGCCATCAGGTCGACAAATTCAACAATCGTCGGCGCCCGGTCTATCCGTTCTCTGGCAAAGATGGCCGGCGAATGGTCCGGTCCATCGATAAATTTCCCGGCCTGTTCAATCTCGATCCGACTCGGCTTGGACAACAGGGAGAGGGTGAGGAAGGCGCCGACATTAAAAAACATGGTCCAGAACAGGGAATGGGTCCAGATGTCAAACCCTGTTAAGCCGAACAGTTCCAGTGGACGCAACACCGAGATCCCAAACAGGCCCTGATCGAGGATATCGCTTTGTAGCCATCCAGAGCGAACAAAGGATGGAATCAGCAGGGTGTAGAACCAGACAACAAAACCGAGAGACAGGCCAATGATCGCTCCACGTCGAGTTGCCCGTCGCCAGTAAAGGCCACCAATCAGTGACGGCGCAAATTGGGTTGCGGCCATAAAGGATATCAGCCCGATATTTACCAGGGCGTAAGATTCGCCAATGATCCGGTAATAAAAGTAACCGAGAAAAATGACAGCCATAATACCGAGGCGCTTGATGTTGATAAGAATCTTGGAAATGTTTCTTTCTGCCAGTTTGAATTTTAGAATGACCGGCATGACAATGTGGTTCAGAATCATGGTCGACAACGCCACCGAAGAGACCATCACCATTCCGGCAGAGGCAGAGAAACCACCGATAAAAACAAGCAGTGCCAGGTACGGATGTCCCGTTTGCAGAGGTAAATCGATAACAAAGTAGTCGGCGTTGCTGGTGTCTCCGTTGGAAAGAAGCAGCCCCCCGAGGGCAATGGGGATGACAAACAGGTTGATAACAAACATATAGGCCGGGAAGCGCCACATCGCCTTTTTTATATGGTCGATATTTGAATTCTCGATGACGAGAATATGGAACTGTCTCGGCAGGAACATGAATGCCATCATCGCAATGACGGTCAGGGTGAACCAGCGCGAGTAGGGTGTGTGCTCGGGATCCAGATGGAGCAAGTATTGCCGCTCGGGAAATTGCTGGCTGAACTTGGTAAAGATATCGGTAAACCCGTCAAAGAGACCATAGGTCACAAACAGGCCGACGGCGACAAAAGCGATGATCTTGACTATTGATTCCAGGGCGACCGCGGCGACCAACCCTTCGTGGCGCTCCGTGGCATCGAGAGTCCGGGCGCCAAAAAGCACACCAAAAAGACCGAGCAGCAGGGCGACAATAAAGGCGGTGTCGAAGGTTATTGGCACCGATGGCAGTAGATAATTGAGTCCGCGGCTCAGTTTTTCCGGATGAAATGTCAAATGGTCGAAGGTGTTGGCGACAGCTTTGAGTTGCAGGGCAATATACGGCATAATACCGAGCACGGCAAAAACGGTGACGACACTGCCGAGTGCCTGGGATTTACCATAACGGCTGGAAATGAGGTCGGCGATACTGACAATGTTCTGTTCCTTGCTGACCTGAATGATTTTGCGTAAAAGAAACCACCAGGTGAAGGCGATCATTGTTGGTCCGAGATAGATCGGCAAAAAGTCCAGACCACTTGTTGCGGCCCGCCCGACACTGCCGTAAAAAGTCCACGACGTTAGATAAACAGCAAGAGAGAGTGAATAAATATACGAGTTGGAAATGATGCTGCGACCCCGTTCACGGCATTTGTCAGCATAATAGGCCACCGCGAAAAGCAGTCCGAAGTATAATAGTGAAACGATTGCAACGACTGATACAGGGATCATGCGTCCTCTTCTTCACTGTTTTCTTCTGCGACTTCTTCTGTTTCCTGTTGTTCAAGAAGTTGAGAGAAAAAACAGATAACGCCGATCGAAACAGGCCAGCCAATAAAAAAGTACAGGATCAGTACCGGGACGCCGAAAACTGATGCGGTTTTATTAAAGATATGCAGGAAAGGATAGTTCAGCATGACCATGCCGAGCACAAAACAAAGTATCCAGCTATCTCTGAATTTTCCAGTGTTGATTTTATGGGCCATAGCGGTTCCCGGACAGGTCGTGAACGAAAGGACGAATCAAGTCGTCTTTTTTCTTGAGTACTAATAAGTTACCACAATCAAAACAGCTGTAAAGGTGCTATATTACGGAGGTTATCACGTTGACGCACAAGACGGGGCTATGTTAGTTTTAAAAAAGGCTGCAGATAGGTTGTTTGCGAGTCAATCGCTGTAGATAGAGTCAGAAGAAGGATATTGATGTTTCGTTCTGTTATTGCTGTTTTT
>JBFFPW010000165.1:0-4473 GCA_041573815.1 Desulfuromonadales bacterium | reverse complement strand
CCGTCTCGGCTTCAAGAAAAACTTCACCATCTATGGCGCCGCTGATCAGACCCGTTTGATCCGCGATATCATCGGCCGGCTGGCACCTCAAGGTGAAAAGTATGATGCCGAGCGGATTCTCTACCTGATCTCAGCGGCCAAGAACCGGCTCGAACTGCCGGCAAATTTTCGATTCAACCAGGGCGATCCCTACGCCATCATGGCGGCCGAGGTTTATCCCGAATACCAGAAAGCGCTCAAGGCTTTCAATGCCGTCGATTTTGATGACATCCTGCTTTACAGTGAAAAGCTGCTGCATGACTATGACGAAGTGCGGACCTTCTTCCGGCAGCAGTTCCGCTATATCATGGTCGATGAGTATCAGGACACCAATGAGGCGCAATATAAAATGCTGCATCACCTGACCGGCTCCGAGCGCAATCTCTGCGTCGTCGGCGATGATGATCAATCGATCTATGCCTGGCGCGGCGCCAACCCGGGCAATATCCTCGATTTCGAAATCGACTTCCCCGGTGCCAAGGTCGTCAAGCTGGAGAGCAACTATCGCTCGACCGGTAATATTCTGGCCGCTGCCAACGGTCTGATAGCCCACAACAGCAAGCGCAAGGATAAGGTGCTGCGGGCGATGACCGGTGATGGTGAGCCGCTGGTTCATGTCAGCTGTTTTGATGAAGAGGCCGAGGCGCAGCATGTCATCACCCACATCCGCAACGCCCTCTACAACAAGGAAGCCAGCTATAACGATTTCGCCGTTCTTTACCGGACCAACCTGCAGTCGCGGGTGTTTGAGGAACAGCTCCGTTACGAGGATATCCCCTATGTGCTGATCGGCGGGCAGCAGTTTTTCGATCGCAAGGAGGTCAAGGACGTCCTAGCCTACCTGCGGGTTATTCTCAATCGCCGCGATGAGGTTAACCTCCTGCGGATTCTTAATTATCCCCGTCGCGGAATCGGCACCACCAGCGCCGACCGGCTGATCAGGGCTTCGGCCGAGCGCAACTGCTCATTGTGGGATGTTCTGGTCGATCCGGCTGGGGTTGAAGGGTTGGATGAGCGGGCGCGAGATGCCATCAGTCGCTTTGTCGGTCTGCTGCAGAGTTACCAGCAGCGCTTCCGGACTTCATCCGGTCTGGCCGCCCTTTTACGGCAACTGGTCAAGGACATCGACATCGAAGGAGAACTGCATCGGTCTTTGAATGATCCGGATCGGGCCCGCAAGCGGATGACGTTTGTCGAAGATGTGGTCAGCGCTATGGCGACCTACGAAGAGCGGGATGTCAAGCCGACCCTGCATGGCTTTCTCGACAAGGTTTCACTGCTCGATGCAGAAGACCCGCATAAAGACGATAAAGAGAAAAAACTGCAGCAGGATGCGGTGGTGTTGATGAGCCTGCATTCGAGCAAGGGGCTGGAGTTTGACCATGTCTTCCTGGTCGGCGTCGAAGAGGAGTTTCTGCCGCACACCAAGTCGATCTCCGAGGTGATGGATGTCGACGAAGAACGGCGTCTTTGTTATGTCGGTATTACCCGGGCGCGCAAGACGTTGACCATGAGCAGCTGTGAGCAGCGCCGCAAGTTCGGCAAGATGCTGGAGCGGATCCCGAGCCGTTTTCTCGAGGAGATACCCGAAAGCGTCCTGGTCAGCCGGGCCTCCGGCGAGGGGGTGGAGCTGGCCCCCGAAGAAGAAGAGCAGAAAGCATCGGCGTTTTTCTCAAATATCCAGGGGCTGTTTGACGACTAGTTACCTGAAGACAAAGAAGGCAATTATTGCCAGAGCAATAGCGCCGACAACGAAAAATACCGCTTTGCCGCTGCCGGAGGAGCTCGCTTCGGGTGACGCATCCTCCAGTCTGCCAACCACCGGGAAGCGTTCGATAACTGCCCGCACATGCGGCGCATCCTTCAACTCCTCGGTCAGGTCCTGCCCCGCCTGATGGGCCCCCTGATGGTCACCGTTTTTCCACAGCGGGCTTTCGGTGAAATCATAAATGGTGCCATTCACGGCGCCATAGGCCTTGCGCCCCTCTCTGCCATCAAAATCAGCAAGTTCTTTTCTGGTCACTTGACATCTCCCTTGCTCTTTGTAAAATATATTTAATTGTCTTTAATTAATTCTACTATTTTAATCTTGGCATCTTTAATATTTTTCAGCAACAACACAACATAAATATTTGATGCGATATCTTGTTTGTATATGAGTTGGCGTTGTTCCTTTTATTAAGGCGATTTTTTTGCCTTTGTCAAATGCATTGTTTCAATGCTCCTTTTCTTGGGACGTTTTTCTTGTCCTATCTGAGTACAGCCTGAACCTGATTTACTGCTTTGCCTACAATTGAAGATCGAGGGGTTTTTTAAGGGGCATTTTTTCTTCTGACGGGAAAAGGAGGCTCTCTTTGCGAATCTCAAGTCTGCTGGTTTTACTGGTTTTCTTTGGGCTATTCGTCATTCCTTCAGCTGTGGCGACGGTCATCACCGGCCGTTCGAGTACTGTTGTGGAGTGGTATGACATGCCCAACGAAGAGACGGCGGTTCCGGCCTATGAGTATCTGCAGCTCAAAGCCCGGGACATAGGTGGAAAAGGCGTCCATTTTTATGGTTATGGACGTCTGGCTGACGATTTCGCTGATGAAGATGATTCGGTTTCTAGTCAGCTCTACTCTGCCTATTTCGATAAAAACATTGAGAAAATCAAACTTGACCTCCGCCTGGGGCGGCAATTCATTTCGACGACGGCCGGTGCCTCGGTTATGGACGGTGCGCGCCTGAAATTTAAAAAAATGAACGGCCAGCCGTTGTCCCTGACTCTGTTCGGCGGCGGTGATGTCAAGTTCGATGAGAGTTATAAGGCCGGCGATTGGATTGTCGGTGGCGAAGCACGCTACGGAGCAAGATTTGGTACCAGCGTCGGAGTGTCATATCTGCAGAAATGGGACGAAGGCCCGCCGGGGGATGATACCGACCTCGCCTTTGAACTCCTCGGTTTTGATGCCCGCCATGAAATCAACAAGTCGTTGCAGGCTTATGGCGAGCTGCAATTCGACCTGTTGACCGAAAGTGTCACCTACGGATTGGCGGGAGCCGATTACCATCGAACCGGTAACTGGTCGGTCCGGGCCGAATATCTTTACTCCCTGCCCGTGTTCTCTTCGACCTCAATCTACTCGGTTTTCGCGGTGAGCGAATATCAGGAAGTGATGGTTGAGTATATTCATTACCTGGCGCACAACATGAAGGCTTTCGGTCGGGTCACCAATGAAATGTATGTTGATTTCGATGATGCCCAGGTTTTCGAAGCCGGCGTCGAAAAGTTGATGATGCGTTCTGACTGGGGCGGTTATGCAGTTGGCACCTACCGTCTTGATGAAGATGGTCAGGACCTTTACGGCATCAAGTTGCATGGCTCCTACCGGGTCATGCCTGACCTCAGGGCTGGCCTCGGCGCTCATGTCGATGTGCTGGAGCGTCGCCTCGAGCTTGATGCTGATGAAACCACCAGTACGCGGATCTGGACCGATGCCACCTACACAATCAATAAGCGGATGTCGGTTGAGGGGAAACTGGAATATCTCGAAAGTGATCTTTGGGATTATCAGACCCGCGGCCGCGTCCGGTTGAACTGGACCTTCTAGAGAGGTGACAATATGAAGAGACGATATTTACTCATCCTATTGATTCTGGTCTTGATCGCTTTGCCGGTCGGTGCCGTGCAGTTCGATCATGAGGCACACAACGAGTACCTCGAGGAGCCGGATTGTACTATTTGTCACGTGGAAAATGCGTTCAGTGTTGTGCCGGAAAAAACCGTTTGCCTTGAGTGCCATGATCAGGCGTTTGCCGATGCTGTGACCTACGCGGCGCTGACCAGTCATGATCCGGTCTGGGCTTTCAATCACCGGCTTTCGGCCCGCTCCTCAATTATCGATTGTGAAAAATGCCACGCTCAGGATTTTTGCCTGGAATGCCATAAATCAGGTTTCGCTGATGAGTATGGAACCATCGAGAACAACATGGCAAATATCCACCGGGCGGAATTCCAGGTGTCGCATCCGATCGCAGCTCGCACCGATCCGCAGCTCTGTACCAGCTGCCACGAGAACCGTTTCTGCGTTGAATGTCACCAGCAGTTTTCGCCAGCCGACTTGGCGATTCAATCGCATCGGCGAGGCTTTACCGACAATACCAACAGCGGCCTGCATGCGCTCTACACCGAAGAGATGTGTATCACCTGCCACCCGAGTGGTTCGGTTCTGCCGAGCAGTACCGGTTGGTCGGTGAATCACGCGCGAGAAGCCCGCAAGAACCTGGCAACCTGCCAATCCTGTCACCCTGAAGGTGATATCTGCCTGAAATGTCATAGCGACAAGGGTGGTTTGGGAATTAATCCCCATCCGAAGGATTGGAAGGACATGTATGAAACGCTGGATAAGGCAAGCGGTGGCCGATCTTGCCGCAGGTGCCATTAACGAATAGGTT
>JBFFPW010000164.1:0-4482 GCA_041573815.1 Desulfuromonadales bacterium | reverse complement strand
CTACTATGAAAGCTAACCACTGGACGATCGGTCGCAGGATCGTACAGATCCTTGTGGTGGTGCTGCTGGCATCACCAGCTCTCGACTTTGAGTTTTTTGAGGGGAATCTTGGTTCGGCGGCCATCTTTTCAATCGGGCTCTCCGATCCGCTGGCGGCACTGCAGATTCTGCTGTTAACCGGAACAATGGTTTCAACCCTGCTGCTCGGTACTGTTGTCGTTGTTCTCTTTTACGGAATTCTCGGTGGTCGGGTCTTCTGTGGTTGGATCTGTCCGGTGCACTTGCTGACCGACCTGCTGGATATGCTGCCGTGGGCAAAGAAACGGCAACCGATTAATCTGCGTTGGAAAGAGATCGTTCTGGGGCTGAGCTTGATACTCTCTGTTTTTCTCGGGCTGCCGGTCTTTGAGACGATTTCGCCGATCGGCGTTGCCGGTCGTGCCCTGACCTTTGGTGCGAGTAGTTCGCTGGTCATTCTTGTTCTGATCGTTCTGGCTGAGCAGATGCTGGTGCGGCGTATCTGGTGCCGTTCACTTTGCCCACTCGGCGGTTTTTACACCTTACTTGGAAAATTGAGCCCGGTGGCGGTTGCTTACCGACCGGAGCGCTGTACCCATTGTGGTCAGTGTCAATCGGTCTGTTTTGTGCCGGAGGTTCTCACCCCGAGCCTGGTTAGTCGATGCGAACGTATACATGCCGGAGATTGCTCGCGTTGTGGCGCCTGCGTTGGTATCTGCCCGGAGAAAGCTTTGAAATTCGGATTACGAAAACCTTTTTGAGATACGGAGGATGTAATGAAAAAGTTTACCTGGTTTCTTCTGTTTGGATTTGTCCTCGGTCTGTTACTGGTGATGGGTGGTTGTCAGGCCGGTGGCCCGTCATCGGCTGGTCTTGCGGTACCGAATGGTTCAACCGGGGATCCGCCGATGATCCCGCACGATGTTGAGGCGAGTGACGGCGGTGCCAGCTGCATTGAATGCCACGCTACCGGTGAGATGGATGCGCCGGTCTATCCCGAATGGCATGCGACACTGACGGATTGCCGCCAATGCCATGTTGTGCAGGACGAGGCGGTGCAGCAATTTATGCCGAAGTACTAGGCTGCCAGATCTTCATTACAGCTTCTGGTGGGCAACAAAAGTCCGGAATTATTTCCGGGCTTTTGTTCGTTTGAATACTTGAGAAGTCGGCAGAATCTATTATTGTTTGCATATAGGGTTGTGAGGACAATGGAGGGTCCTCCCGAAAATGAAAATCGGCAATAAAATGTGCCCTCGATCCATCGTTCCGGAATCGGCCGTACGGTTCTCGGATAAAAAGGATTGATATGGCAAGCGAATTCAAGGTCGGACTGGCTCTTGGCGGCGGTGCCGCCTTGGCATTTTCCCATATCGGGGTGTTGGTTGGTCTGGTCAAACACGGTATTCCGATCGATATCGTCACCGGCACCAGCATGGGGGCGGTGATCGGCGCCATGTTCGCAACGCGCCCGAATGTGAGTCGGATCAAGCGGCTTTTTGACGCCTATGTGGTCAGCAAGGAGTTCGCTGATTCGGGCCTTAACTTTTTCAAAGAGCTCGATTCCCATGATGAAGGCATCCTGGCCGAAATGGCTCGCCGGGCCCGCCGGGGCGTGTTTAATACCTTGATGGTTACCAAAACGGCGCTGATCAATGAGAAAACGGCGGCCAGCAGCTATGCTTTCCTGATCGAAGATCTGGCGGTCGAGCAGACCAAAATTCCGTTTGCGGCAGTTGCACTCGACCTGTTAACAGGTGAGCCGGTCGTGCTTGATCGGGGCCGGCTGCGCGAGGTCGTCGCTGCATCCTGTGCCATGCCGGGGGTTCTCTGCCCGGTTGAAATCGACGGCCGGTTGTTGGTCGACGGTGGCTGGGTCGAAACGGTGCCGATTAAAGCGGCTCGCCAGCTCGGTGCCGATTTTGTCATTGCCGTCGAGGTCGGGGACTCGCTCAAGTCGTTCAAGGAACCGCGCAATGCCCTCGATGTTATTGCCCGGGCCGACTTTCTGGCGCGTCACGCGCTGAACCGCGAACAGCTCAAGACGGCCGATATTATCCTCTCACCAGAAAACGGTATTGAACATTGGGCCGATTTCAGAACAGCCGTCCAGGCCATTGACCGGGGCGAAGAGGAAGTTGACCGGCAAATCGTGTCGGTAAAGCAGGCCCTGGCCAGAAAAAAGCGGTCGCCCCGTTCGAACTGGTGCAACCGGTGGTTTGCGGGATTGCTTCAAGCAGGCAGTGAGCAGTAGCACCTAGAGTGAAGGTGACGGAAAGATCGTGCGGCATATTTTCTAGGGGGTATCCTCCAGGGCAGCTTAGTGGCTGTTAACCATCTTGTTGCAAGTTCGATTCTTGCTAGGGGAGCCACAATCAAAAGACGCGACCTGATACTGGTCGCGTCGCCATTGTTCCAGGAACTCACGTTTGTTGAATTTTGAAAAAGAGTCAGCTACACCACTGGCCTTGAGCACTTATGCGATTAAAAAGATTCTGATCACATTAACACTTACCTTTTAAGCAATTAGCCCATTGATTTTTCAAGAGGCAAGGTCTCTGAGGGTGTTAAACGGTCAAGTCGATGGGATATGGCCTGGTGGTAGAAATTCAGTAGATGCGTAAAACATGATGAAGGATAAGAGGTTTCTTGTATTGAACAGTATCAAGGGCCACAGTTAAAATCTTTTGTTTCTATAATTACCTTAACGGCAAGATCAAAGTGAAGGTGGTTCCTTCGTCAACGACACTGTTGACGACAACCCGGCCATTATGAGCCTGGGCAATATGTTTGACGATGGCAAGTCCGAGCCCAGTGCCGCCCATCTGCCGGCTACGGGCGGGATCGACCCGGTAAAATCGTTCGAACAGACGGGGGAGATGCTCCTCCGGGATGCCGCAGCCAAAATCGCGAACCGTGAGATAGAGCTCACTCTGCCCGGTCGCCGCCTCGACAACAACACGACCCTTCGCAGCACTGTACTTAATGGCATTATTCAGCAAATTGACCAGCGCCTGCTCCAGCAGTGGCGGATTGAGCGCTACGAGCAGGTCCTCGGAACAGTGGATGACCGTCTCGATTTCTTTCTGGTTGATATCGACACTGCAGGATTGGACCGCCGCATCGATAACCGTCCGGATGGCGACCGGTTGGAGGTCGATCAATGCACGCTCCTGTTCCTGCTCGATGCGTGACAGGTCGAGCAGATCATTGATAATGGCGTTGAGGCGGTCAGCCTGGCGGACGATGATTTCGATCGGCTCCTGCTGGTCTTCAGAGAGAGTATTATCCCCTTCTTGCAGGGTTTCAGCCCACCCCTTGATCGCCGTAATCGGTGTTTTTAATTCATGGGAAACATTGGCGACAAAATCGCGACGCAGGCTTTCGAGCCGCCGCAAGCGGGTGATATCGTTGAAGACAACCAGGGCGCCGATTTTTTCTTGCTGTCCGCTGAGCAGCGGTGTGCCGTGCGCCTGCAGCTCGATTTCGCGGCTGCCGGCCAGCAGGGTCAGGTCGCGCTCAATCGGATCACTTGCCCGCAGGGCGTCACTGATAAATTGTTGCAGCTCAGCCTTGCGCAGGACCTCCCGCACCGGCCGGCCTATTGCCTGGGCCATCTCGGTTTCAAAGAGTTCGGCCGCGGCCCGGTTGATCCGCAAAATCTGTTCGCTGTTGTCGACGGCGAGAACACCCTCGATCATACTGGTCAGCACGGCTTCAAGTTCGTTACGCTGGCGGATGACTGTCTGGAAGCGCTCATCGAGCTGGGCTGCCATATTGTTGAGCGCCTCGGCCAGAGCGGCAACCTCTTCGGCGCCATCGGTCGGCAGCCGCTGGTCAAGCTGCCCCTTGGCAAACTGCTCGGCCCCCAGGCGCATCTGCTCCAGGGGGCGGGTGATGCGGCGGGCCAGCAGCAGTGACAGCACAGCGAGGATCAGGGCGATCAGGAAGCCGGCGCCGGCGATCTTGCCACGGGCCGAGGCGAGAGTGGCGTCGATTTCGTTGACCGGGATGGCGGTGCGGACGATGCCGAGGACTTTGCCTTTCTGCTTCACCGGCAGGGCGACATACATCTGGCTCTGTTGCAGAGTGCGGCTGTAGCGGGTCGAAACCCCCTTGCTTCCTTTGAGTGCGGCGGCGATCTCCGGCCGTCGGGCGTGGTTATCCATCCGCGCCGGGTCTTCTTCTGAGTCGGCGAGGACGACACCATTTGGCAGGATAATCGTGATGCGGGTCTCGGTTTTCTCCCCGAGTTCCTTGCTCAGTTGATCGAGTTGTTGAGCATGGGCTGCAGCGAGGCGGCCATCGATCTGATGGGCGACCAGTGTGGCGCGGGCGGTCAGGCTCTTTTCGATCTGGGCGATGTGAACATTATTCAGGGTGTTGGTGACGTACCCGCTGACCGTTAATACGGCCGCCAGGGTCAGGACCAGGAAGGCCGGGTAGAGGTACCAGAGCAGGCGG
>JBFFPW010000163.1:0-4487 GCA_041573815.1 Desulfuromonadales bacterium | reverse complement strand
GAGGCGCACCGTTTTGCCATCACCCATCACCGCAAACTGCGCAGTAAAGCCACCCTGAAATCATCGCTCGAAGAGATCCCCGGTGTTGGTCCCGAACGAAGAAAAGAACTGCTTAAGTATTTCGGTAGTTTGAAAAAGGTGCGGGAGGCGAAACTTGAAGAACTGCTTGCCATGCCGGCACTGCCGGCGGCACTGGCCAAAACGATTTATGATTATTATCAGGAGACAACAAAGGCCGATTAAAACGACAGGCCGAAATTGATGTGGTCGCTTTCGATATCCATTGCGATTGATTCCCGCACCCAGCCGAAAATATCCTCATAGGTCCCGTTGACATCGAATCGGGTGTGCCGGTATTCGACAAAAACCGCTGTTTTTTCTGAAATCTTCCAGTTTATTCCGACCCGGGCATCCAGCCCCAGGTCGGCTCCCAGGCCCTTGAATGTGTCGCCATAAGGGAGCCTGGCGTGCATGTCAAACAGGTACAATGCCGGCCCGGCAGAAACATACAGAAACCACTTGCCCCTGGACTGGTAAGCTTCTCTGTTGGGAACTCTGATTGACAAAAGGAGGGAGAGCGGTAGCGTGTCGACGGCCGTTACTTCACCGTCGGGCCTGAAGTAGCTGAAATCGAGAGCTATCCCCAGGTTAGGATTGCTTGTGAGCCAGTTGCTGGCGCGGATGCCAAAGGCCGGCCGCTCGGCGAAGCTGTCGGTTGTGTTGAACACGAATCCACCGGAGTCGATATGTGTAAATTGATTTGAGTCGGTACTGACCTGCCCAAAATAGAGATCAATTGAACTTTCCGCTGATGCCGAATGTACCGAAGCGACCAGGAAGAATATGGCTACCAAAGCTGTTTTTCTCATCAGGCCCTCCTGCAGATGAAAAAGCGTCAGTGATCCTTCAGGTAGACACTTGTTGCCAGTGCTTACAATTTACCGAAGGAAGGGTGCCTTGTCCAGATGCCCAGGAGTTCCTGTTTCCCATTATATTGTGCGGACAATCTTTTCGATTCGCTGCCGATCATCTTCTTCAATGCAATCGAAATGCACGCCAATATCGGATCCCCCTTTTGCATTCTCATCCGTCCTGACAATCTCACCTAATATGCAGATGGTCGATTGTTTGTCATCAAGGGCCATGAAAATCATGAAGCATTCGCCGACCTTTACCGGCGCGTGCGTGTGCAGCCCCAGGCCAGTTGAGCTGAGTGATATTTTCTGTTTGCAGAAATCAACAAGATGGGGAGATGGGTCATCTCCACGGAAATGCTCGGCCATCTGTGACCATTTACCGCGCATGACAGCTATTGATTCGGAACTCTTTTCCAGCCCGAGCCATATATCGATGTTGACGCGCCGATTGCGGCGACGGTTAAAATACATCAGGTCGCCCAGCAGCTTGAGCTGCACAGTGCCGTTGGCTGTTCGATTCAGGAACTCGGCACGTGCGCTGATGCCCATGCCGTACCGATCTGTCAATACTTCGATTTTCTGCCCGGCGGTAAAAGGATAATCTGAGACATGATCAAATGGGGGCGGGAAGGTTATGTCCAGCGCAGCTTCATTACAGGCATCAACGATTCCGAAAATGGAGTCAAAGCGTGGTTCCTTGCCAAGCTTGCTCACCGTAACGCGCAAGGTCACCTTGTGGTCTGCTTTGAAATATCGGGCGTAGCTCACATTGAAATACCAGCTGAAAAATGACCAGCTATCTCATCGGCGATCATTTCCACCGATTTATCGTGGTCGTCGACGACAATGTCGGCGAACTTTCGATACAGGGGGTTGCGTTCGATGAAAAGCTCAGTAAAGCTATCGCCGGGAGAAATGACCATGCCACGGGTCGACATATCGGCGATCCGTAATTGCAGAACCGGCAAGGGCGTATTAACAAAGACTGCTGTTCCGTGCCGTTTCAGATGTTCCATGGCGGGCGAACTGTAAATGGCCGAGCCGCCAGTGGCGACAACTGTCTGCTCCACCTTGAGCCCGAGCAAAACCTCTTCCTCAATTTGCCGGAATACTTCCAGCCCATCTTCGTTGATAATGGCTTGTAGACTTTTGCCGGCAGTCCGCTGAATTAACAGGTCGGTGTCGACAAAATCATAGCCGAGGCGTTTTGCGAGAACGACACCAACGGTGCTTTTGCCGGCACCCGGCATGCCGATTAATATGACGTTGTTCCTGCTTATCATGTCCTCAAGTATAGCGGTTTGTCAGGAAATACAAAAAGAAAAAGCCGGATGACTCCGGCTTTTTTTAGTGAGATCAGCTATTTAAAAATCAGTCGGAAATTTTCAGAACGATTTTGCCAAAGTGCTTGTCCTCTTCCATCATCCGGTGTGCCTCGACAACCTCATCGATGCTGAAGACTTTTTCGATGATCGGTACGATGGTTCGGTCGGCAAATTTTGGCAGGGCGCGACGGGTAAACTCGGCAACGATATCACCTTTTTCGGCGACTGGCCGTGAACGGAGGACCGAGCCGATGATCTGCTGGCGTTTGACCATCATCAGGGCGAGATTAAGCTCGGCCTTGATGCCGGAGATGACACCGATGAGGACCAGCTTGCCCTTGTAGGCGAGCGAGTTCATGTTCGGTTTGAGATAGGCGGCACCGACATGGTCGAGGATGACATCGACACCCTTTTTGCCGGTATAGTCTTTGACCGCATCAGTGAAATCAGGGGTTTCGGTAAAGTCGATCACCAGGTCGGCGCCAAGTTCCTTGACCCGCTCCATTTTACTGGGATGAGCGGTGACGATCAACTTGGCATTCGGAGTCAGCGCCTTGGCCAGCTGAATTGCCGCCGTGTTGACGCCACCACCGCCACCATGCAGGATAGCGGTTTGACCATCTTCAAGACCGCCGATCATGAAGACGTTCAGGAAGGCGGTAATGTACGATTCGCAGACACAGGCTGCCTCTTCAAAACTCATCGATTCGGGGATCGGCATCAGGTGATTGGCATAGGCCACTGCATACTCCGCATAGCCACCGCCGCCAACCAGGGTAATCACCCGGTCGCCAACGTTCCAGCCGGTGACACCGGCACCGAGTTCTTCGATCGTACCAGCTACTTCCAGGCCAAGAATTTCCGAGTCCCCCGGAGGAGGCGGATAGTTTCCAGCGCGCTGAACCAGATCAGGGCGGTTAATCGAGGTCGCGACAACCTTGACCAGAACCTCACCCTCTTTCGGTGATGGTTTGTCGGTTTCGCCAACCTTCAGGACGTCAATGCCACCGAATTCGTCAAGCAATACAGCTTTCATTTTTATAACTCCTCTCGCAAACAGGAATAGTCATCAGAAAAAATGTGAGTGACGATTATAGGGGATTCGTCAGAGGATTCAACCGATTTGTTGTCAAGTTCTGTTTGTCATGTAGAATGAGAAGCATTAAACATTCAGGAGGATATTTTATGGTAAAGATGAAATGGCGTTGTACGGTGTGTGGGTATATTCACGAAGGTGATGAGCCACCTGATATTTGTCCGGTCTGTGGGGTCGCCTCAGAAAAGTTTGTACCGGTCGAAGAACCGAAGGTCAGCCTGATTCAGGATATGATGCAAACATTCGAGCCGCATGCTGTTGCCGCGCATTTCCCGAATGCATTGCTGCCAACGCTCGCTCTGTTTGTCGCAATTGCTTTTGTGCTCAGTAAAAATACTTTTGAGACAACAGCCTTCTATTTACTGTGTGTTGTGTTGGTGGCGGCGCCAGCCACCCTGTTGACCGGCATCATGGATTGGAAGAGCAGGTTCTCGGGGCAGAAGGCGCTGATCTTTAAAAAGAAGATTGCCCTGGGGATTACTTTGGTTCTTCTGTCGATCGTAACCGTTGTTTTTCGATTTAATAACCCGGACGTTATGCAGGAAGGTGGTTCTTTGCAGATCCTCTATTTTCTGCTGATCTTCGCTATGCTCGGATGTGTGACGTTGTTGGGGCATTATGGGGGGAAGTTGGTGTTTTCTCTGATGGGTAAGGACTAGCCAGTTGTCGATGGGGTCAGGTGTTCATTTAATATAGCGCCTGACCTCTTTCGTTACTTTATCGAAAAAAACAAAGTCGTGGGGTGCCGACCCCACACTCCGGGTTCATTTTCTTTGATAAGCGTCAAAGAAAACGGAACCAAAAGAAAGCGCTCCCTGCCGGGGGCTTTTTTGTGCGGTTTTTTCGTTTCTGGTGAACGGTTGTCTTGGGAGTTCGCCTTCAGGCGAACGCGTTTCGTCGCTGTGGCGGTTGCGGTTTGGGTGTGATGTGTCACGGGGTAAGATGATTGCCACTCAAGAGCTATGGGGTGAATCTAAATCATGCTTTTCAACTCCATCTCCCCTTGAGAGAGAAGGCCGGGGTGAGGGGGCCATAATTGTTTTGAGTTCGTCCCATGGCGGAGCACCGAGTGAGGCCGCAACCTAACGTGTTATTACAGGTCCGAAAATGAAACCTGCCAGAGTTCCCTCGTCAATAGGTCACAACAGG
>JBFFPW010000162.1:0-4495 GCA_041573815.1 Desulfuromonadales bacterium | reverse complement strand
GGTTCGCTCTTATGTCGGTGATGGTGTCGGGCTCCTGGTACAGCGCGCCCTGCCAAAGGAACTTTTTTCACAAGCCCGCCGCAAACGGTTTGTAGATATTTACACGGAGCACCTGACCGACGAGACCTTCATTTACCCCGGCATCATTGAGTTCATTGAGGCTCACCCTGACAAACCAAAAGCGGTGGTCACCAATAAACCACAGCACCTGGCGGAGCTGTTGATGGACCGTCTTGATCTCACCGGCTATTTTCAACACATCATCGGTGACCAAAACGGCCTGCAAAAGAAACCACACCCCGACATGATCAACCGGGCCGTACAGAAACTCGCGATTGACCCTGAAACGGCGGTCATGTTTGGCGACCACCATGTCGATCTCAGGGCTGCTCGTGCTGCCGGAGTCAGCAACTGTTTTTGCGGTTGGGGGTTGGGTCATGATGACGGGCTATCGAGCGACTTTCGGGCAGAAACGACCGCCGATCTTTTGTCGATATTCCCCGGAAGCAATTGATGGGCAAAAACAGTCTGACGCTTAAGGAAACCTCGCTTTTCTTCTTCCCGTTGTTGCTCAACGTGCAGCTGATGAGCGTCTCGCATTCGATTATCAACGCCGGCCTGGCTCGCCAGACCGACTACATTACAGCATTAGCCGGCTTCTCTGTCGCCATGGTTCTGCACCTGTTCCTCGCCTCCCCCTCCTACCAGAATCATACGGTGACCATCGCTATGGCCCGGGGCCGCAAATCGTTACGCAGCATCACCATATTTATCCTGCTGGTCGCCAGCTATGTTTCGATCATGCTGGCACTGGTCGCTTTCTCACCGTTCGGCACATTCCTGCTCGGCCAAATCCTCGGGGTCTCCGGCGATATTGCCAACGAAGCAAGAGCCGCTCTCGGTATTCTTGTTTTCCTGCCGTTTGCCACCGGTTTACGCGGTCTGGCTCAGGGGCTGGTCATTCAGGCCCGGCGGACCGGACTTGTTTCAGTCGCCACCGGTATCCGGGTCGGCGGCCTGGTTCTTTTTCTGCTGCTTGGCCAGAACTGGTTCAGCGGCGCCCGGCTCGGTGCCTTTGCCCTGCTCGCCTGCGTGACACTTGAAACTCTCGTCGTCAGTTTTTTTGCCTGGCGCATTTATGAAATGCCTGATGGCGATACGGAACGGACAACCGGTGAAATCCTCCGCTATGCGTTTCCACTCGCCTACTCATCGTGCTTGCAACAGACCATCCCGTTGCTGATAAATGCCATCATCAGCCGCCTGCCCGACGCACCACTTGCTCTTGCAGCTTTCGGAGTCATCCGTGGTTTTCTGTTTCTGCTCTCCGGTCCGATGCGCAACCTGCAACAGGCCTACCTCACCCTGGTTCGCAAGGCAGAGGACAATAAAATCATCAAACAGTTTTTTCTGCGGCTCGCCAGCGGTATGGCTCTGATTATGGTCCTGATTGCGTTACCGCTGAACGATCTGGTTCTTGGTCGGGTCATGGGACTTGCCCCGGATATGCGTCTCTATATCACCTGGCCGCTCATCGCCTGTGCCGGATATCCTTTCCTTTATGGCATGACCAATCTGCTTCGTGGTGTTTTTGCCGGAGCCCACCGCACCGGCATGCTGGGCCGCTCAACCATCGCCAAAATGTGCTACATGCTCTGCGTCTGGATACTTTGCAGTTTTTTCACCATTCCGGTTGCCGGTATTACCCTGGCAATCTTCCTGCTCATCAGCGCCGAAGGGATCGAGTTTTTCTACCTGCGGCGGCAGCAGCAGCAACTACGTTCAACCGGCCACCTTGCAGCAATTCCAAAGTCAGCTTAAACTTGCAGTTGTCGAGGAGGAATAACCGATGGCTTATGATGACCTGCTGGAAGCATTGAAAATTTTCGGTTTGCGTGAGCAGGCAACACTCGGAGAGATTAAAAAACAGCACCGCAAACTGGTTAAGGAGTTCCATCCCGACCACAACAACAACGATACAGAAGAGATCCGCCGCATAAACCTCGCCTACGAGATTTTGCGCGACTATTGCGCCAATTATCGTTACAGCTTCTCCCTTGAAGAATACCTGCAACAAAACCCCGAGGAAAGAATGCAAAGACAATTCTACGATGACCCGGTCTGGGGCAGCGGTAATAAAAAAGGCGAGGAATAATCCCCGCCTTTTTTTAATCGGTTTTACTGTAAAAACGGCTCGCGTTTAAGCGCACTTTGCCGCGCAAGTCGTATCCTGACCTTCAAACAGTTCCTGCACACAATCGGTAAAACTTTTCAGGAGTTCGTCATCCTTCCGGTCCTGTTTCAGGGCGATGGTCCGGCAACGGCCGTGGCTGAATCCATCAACATAGTGAATCCGGATATCTCCGCTTTCGGCATAGGGTGCAACAACACTCCTGGAAATAAACGAGACACCACCTCCCGCTTTGACCGTTTCAATGGTCAAACGCAGGTCGTCAGAAATAACCACTTTCTTAAAATCATCAACTGACTTACCGACTGCTGCAAGATTATTTTTGAGCAGTTTTTTCGAACTGCAACCGTCACGTCGGGCATAAAGACGATATTTCAGCAAATCATCAATCTTTAAGTTTTCTTCGAGGCCCGCCTCGGGCGAGCTGATAAAGACCAACTCATCGGGCGGCAGGTCAATGGTGTGCAAACCGGCCATATCCCGATCATCACAGTGTTCAATAATCGACACATCAAACTCTCGGCTTTGCAGACCTTGTACAGCCTGCTCCGGTTGTGAAAAAACAAATTTCAGATCTTCGGTATCGGAATTTTTAAGGATGAAGCGATTCAGCGCCTGCGGCAAAAAGGCCGTTCCGAAAGCCGGGGTACAACTGAGAGACAACCGCTTGCCACCATCAATATTCTTCAAGGCGTTGAGAAGTTCTTTTTCCTTTTCAATAATCTCCCCGGCCTTGATCGCGACAAATTCACCAATCTCAGTCGGTGCAAGCTCGGGGCCGCTCCGGTCCAGAAGCTTGTGACCGAGGTTCTCCTCCAGCAGTTTAATCCGCTGCGAAGCCGCCGACTGGGTAATATAGAGAGCTTCCGCCGCCCGGGAGAAACTGCCCGTTTCAATCACTTTTAATAAAGTTTTGAAATACCTGGTCTCCATAGAATGCTCCTCTCTTTCCCTACCTATTGAACACGTTCTTGGTCTGCATTAACAAATCTTATAGAGCCATTAAAATGATTCGTTTGCCACCATTGTTAACCGCAACTAATATGTATTCATTATTTAATATTATTTAATGCAATCGCTAGGCCAGATTGGTCCATACATTCAAAAAGATGAATTTTAGCATGTTTACGAAAGGAGGAGAAGTCTTAGCCACCTCTAACACTGCTGTTTTTATTCGTACAGTTTGATCGTTCTCAGGAAAGGAGAAGGTATGTTACGCAACAAACTAACCAGGCCGAAACGGCTGTTCAAGCTGCTTCCCCTGCTGGTTCTCGTCGGCGCATGTGCGACCGGGGCCCTGCAGGAGAAAATGCTGAGCATGCCGACCATTGAAGGCGCAAATTATGTCGGTAACGAGGCCTGTGCCGACTGTCACGAAGATGTGACCAAAGCCTTCGCAGGTAATGTCCATGGTCGTTTGGCTGATTTTGAGCTAAATGGCTGGCAAAAAGGCTGCGAATCCTGCCACGGTAAAGCCAGCCTGCATGTTGATGGTGACGGCGACACCGCCAAGATCCTTAACCCGGCAGCACTCGATTCTGCTGAAGCCGAAGCACTCTGTGTCGGCTGTCATACCAGCGGCAATCTCATGGAGTGGACCTTTGGTGAGCACGCTCTGAGCAATGTCACCTGTACTGACTGCCACGACATGCACGGAGAAGGCACCGCCAAGTTCAACCTGAAGAAGTCTGACCCGGAACTCTGCTACGGCTGTCACCAGGAAGAGATGGCCAAAGCCAACTTCCCATCGCATCACCCGATCAAGGAAGGGAAGATGAACTGTTCGGATTGCCACAACCCGCACGGGGAACTGGAAACTGAAGAAACAGCTCGCGACCTCTGCCTCGACTGCCACTCTCGTCACCAGGGACCGTTTGTATTCGAGCATGCCCCGGTCGAAGAGAGCTGTAACATCTGCCACGATCCGCACGGCACCGTTGCCAACAACCTGCTGCAACAGAACGAGCCGTTCCTCTGCCTGCAGTGCCACGAGAGCCATTTCCACGCTTCACGTATCGGTGCAACCATCGATCCGGGTAATGTTGCCTTCAGTGCCTACGATAGTGATGGCAATCTGAATCCGACACCTTCTGGAACAGCCGGTGCGACCACAAGTGATGAAGAAGTACGTTTTGACAATTCACTTGGCGAGCATAGCTGGCAGATGGCTTTTGGTACCAAGTGTACCGTCTGTCACAGTGTAGTGCATGGTAGCGATCTGCCGTCACAAAGTTCGCCGTCCATCGGCACCAACGGCGAAGGATGGCCGGATGGTGGCAAGGGCCTGACCCGTTAACCGGAACG
>JBFFPW010000161.1:0-4497 GCA_041573815.1 Desulfuromonadales bacterium | reverse complement strand
TATTGTAATTTATGCGATATTTCTAATTTGCCCGGTTGATTGAATATCCTCAATTGCTCAGTATAATATCTAAGTCATTGCAATTTTGATGTCTTCGGTTTTTACCCTGGACGTTGTATTGCATAGTTTTTTCCATTTGTTTCATTAACGAGAGGAGAAATGGTATGAAGTTCACAAGAATTACGGTTATGGTTATGGTCCTTTCCCTGCTGTGCCTGGGACTGGCCCATGCTGGCAAAGACCTTGATGCGGTCAAAAAGAAAGGCTTTATTCAGGCCGGGGTCAATGGCGGTGTTTTCGGCTTTGGTATGCCGGATAAAAAGGGCGTCTGGAAAGGGCTCGATGTTGATACAGCCCGGGCAGTCGCGGCCGCAGTTTTCGGTGATGCCAATAAGGTCAAGTTTACCCCGTTGACCGCTCAGCAGCGTTTTACAGCCTTGCAGTCGGGCGAGATTGATGTTTTAACCCGCAACGCCACCCGGACCCTGAGCCGCGAAACGCAACTGGGACTGAACTTTGTCACCGTCAATTACTATGACGGCCAGGGCTTCATGGTCCCGAAGAAGCTCGGAGTCAAGAGCGCCAAGGAATTAAGTGGTGCAACCGTTTGTGTTCTGCCAGGTACGACGACCGAGCAGAATGCTGCTGACTTTTTCCGCTCCAATAAAATGAAGTGGAAGCCGGTCGTTATCGAATCAACAACCGAACTGGCGAAAACCTTTTTTGCCGGGCGTTGTGATGTCCTGACTTCCGATGCTTCGCAGCTGGCCGGTACTCGCGCCATATCTCCCAAGCCACAGGATTACGCTATCTTGCCAGAAATCATCTCCAAGGAGCCACTGGCTCCGGCCGTACGCCATGGTGATGACCAGTGGCGCGATATCGTCGACTTCTCGGTATTGGCGATGATCAACGCCGAAGAAATGGGGATCACCTCGAAGAATATCGACAGTATGATGAAGAGCAGTGATCCGATGGTTCAGCGTTTTATTGGTGCCATCGAAGGCAACGGCAAGGCGCTGGGGCTGAGTGAAAAGTGGGCCTATAATATTATCAAACAAGTCGGCAATTATGGCGAGGTCTTTGAGCGTAATGTCGGCGTCAACACCACCCTCGGTATAGAGCGCGGCTTGAACGCTCTCTGGACCAATGGTGGCTTGATGTATTCACCGCCATTCAAGTAATAGAATGAATCGTTTCCGGAAGCTGTTTGACAGCTTCCGGAAACTTGCATTAAACTGTCGTTATGTTTTTTTTGAATTTTTGCCAGTGCGGGGAAAATTGTATTGAAACAGGAACCCACCATTCCCGATACTGAACATGCTCCTGGTGCCGTACCGTTTTGGCGTGACCCTGCTAAACGAGCCCTCGTTTTTCAGGTCGTTGCTATCCTGATGGTTGCTGTCGTCAGTTATTACCTTTTTTCCAATACCCAGGCCAATCTGCAGCGACAATCAATAGCCACCGGTTTCGGTTTTCTCGACAGTGAAGCCGGCTTTGAAATCGGTGAATCGACCATCGAGTATTCCGCCGCGGACAATTATTCCCGCGCTCTTCTGGCCGGGGCGCTCAATACGGTCAAAGTTTCATTTATCGGCATCGTACTGACCACGATTATCGGTACGATTATCGGTGTCGCCCGTCTTTCGAGTAACTGGTTGCTGGCCAAACTGGCTGCCGCCTATATCGAGGTGATGCAGAATATCCCGATCTTGCTCCAGCTTTTCTTCTGGTACGCCATCTTTTACGAAGCTTTTCCGTCACCGCGTCAGGCTCTTAACCCGGCGCCCGGTATCTTCCTCTGTAATCGCGGGCTCATTTTCGGCGTCCCGGCCAGCGACCCGGCCCATGCTGCCATGCTGTGGGCTGTGGTTGCCGCACTGGCGATCGGCTACGGCCTGCACCGCTGGGGTAACAAGCGTCAGGCCCAGACCGGCCAGATTTTCCCGGCGGTCCGCGTGACTCTTGGCCTCACTCTGTTGCTGCCAACGCTGGCCTGGCTCGCCTATGGAGCGCCGACGGCGATGGATGTTCCGTCTTTGACCGGGTTCAATTTCACCGGCGGCATCACCGTCAGTCCTGAATTCAGCGCCCTGTTGCTCGGGCTGGTGCTTTACACCGGCGCCTTTGTCGCCGAAATTGTCAGGGCCGGCATCCAGTCGGTCGGTCGTGGTCAGGTTGAGGCGGCCATGTCGATCGGGCTGTTTCCGGGGCAGGTGTTACACCTGGTCATCCTGCCACAGGCGCTGCGGGTCATCATTCCACCGCTGACCAGCCAGATGCTCAATCTGACCAAGAACAGCTCACTGGCGATCGCTATCGGTTACGCGGATTTCGTTGCGGTCACCAATACGACGATCAACCAGACCGGTCAGGCGATCGAGGGGGTGGCCCTGATTATGCTCGTCTACCTGTTCTTCAGTTTGTCGACCTCACTGTTTATGAATTGGTACAACAAAAAAATGGCGCTGGTGGAGAGGTGATGTATGCGTGAAACAACCCCGACACCGTCCCGTGAAATGCTCAAACCACCGATTACTGAAGTCGGTGTTATTGGCTGGTTGCGTGGCAACCTGTTTAACACCTGGTACAACTCGCTGCTGACCATTCTGGTTTTGCTGCTGCTTTGGCAGGTCGTGCCTCCCTTTTTCAACTGGGCCTTTGTCGACAGCCTCTGGAACAGCACGGCCGAAGAGTGCCGTGATATTGACGGTGCTTGCTGGTCGATTGTTCCGCGTAATGTCAGCTTCATCTTTTTCGGTTTCTTTCCCGAGGACCAGCATTGGCGCCCGGGCCTGGCCATGTTGCTGTTGCTGGGTCTTGTCTTTTATTCCAAGGATCGCAATCACTGGAAAAAATCACTCGGTTGGTACTGGCTGGTCGGCCTGATCGTCATGGGAACGTTGATGTACGGTGGTGTTTTCGGCATGCCGGTCGTCGAGACTTCTCAGTGGAGCGGCTTGCCGCTGACGTTCATGCTCTCGTTGTTCGGCATGGTTGCCGCTTATCCGCTCGGGATATTGCTGGCGCTTGGGCGACGGTCTCATATGCCGGCGATAAAGTCTCTTTGTGTCATCTATATCGAAATGATTCGTGGTGTGCCGCTGATCAGCCTGCTGTTCATGTCATCGGTCATGTTCCCGCTGTTCCTGCCTGAAGGCGTCACTTTCGACAAGGTTTTGCGCGCCCAGGTGGCCATCATCATGTTCACGGCCGCCTACATTGCCGAGGTGGTCCGGGGTGGTTTGCAGGCGATGTCCCGTGGTCAGTTCGAAGCGGCTGACTCGATCGGCCTCAACTACAACCAGATGATGCGGCTGGTTATTCTGCCGCAAGCTTTGAAAATCGTTATTCCACCATCGGTCGGAATTTTGCTGTCAGCATTTAAAGATACTTCGCTGGTCGTCATCATTGCCCTGTACGATGTTCTCAAAACCACCAAGGTCACTCTTTCCAACCCGAAATGGACCGGTTATTCAACCGAAGCTTATATCTTCCTGGCGGTGCTCTATTTTATCTGTTGCTATGCCATGTCGAGTTATAGCCGTAAACTTGAAAAAGAGCTGCACACCGGGCACTAAATTGATTGAATGAAAGTGAGCGTGTCATGAATGAGACCCCTATAAAAACCGCACCTGCCGCCGATGACGGGCCGATTATCAACATCATTGGTATGCACAAGTGGTATGGCGAGTTTCATGTCCTCAGCGACATTAACCTCAAGGTTCTGCCGCAGGAGCGAATTGTTATCTGCGGCCCGTCCGGATCAGGAAAGTCGACCCTCATTCGTTGCATCAATCGGCTCGAAGAGCATCAGCGCGGCCAGATTATCGTCAATGGCACCGAGTTGACCAATGATATTAAAAACATCGAGAAGGTCCGTACGGAAGTCGGTATGGTTTTTCAGCATTTTAACCTTTTCCCGCATTTGAGCATCCTCGACAACTTGACCCTTGGCCCGATCTGGGTCCGGAAAACACCCAAGAAGGAAGCCGAAGAGATCGCCATGATGTACCTGGAAAAGGTGCATATTGCCGAGCAGGCGCTAAAGTTCCCCGGGCAGCTCTCCGGCGGGCAGCAGCAACGGGTTGCCATTGCCCGGTCGCTCTGTATGAAGCCACAGGTCATGCTGTTCGATGAACCGACCTCGGCGCTCGACCCGGAGATGATCAAGGAGGTCCTCGATGTCATGGTCGAACTGGCCGAAGAGGGGATGACCATGCTGGTGGTGACGCACGAGATGGGCTTTGCCAAAATGGTCGCCGACCGGGTGATGTTTATGGATTTTGGCGAGATTGTCGAAGAGAATGAGCCGGAAGAGTTTTTTTCCAACCCGCAGCATGAACGGACCAAACTCTTTTTAAGTCAAATTCTGTAAGGTAATTTTAACGCAGAACTTCGTTCGCACCAAAAGTAGGCGCCCTGAGGCGGAGACGTAGAGAAGGCAAGGTCTTTTAAGGGTTAAAAGCCTTAACCAAAACCCAGGTTTTGATTCTC
>JBFFPW010000160.1:0-4514 GCA_041573815.1 Desulfuromonadales bacterium | reverse complement strand
TTCTTAAGGGCCTGAATATCATCATACGGGATCTTGACAAACCCGGGTGTATAAGGTCCAAAGCCTGAATAGGAATCCGGGTCGGTCGACATGGATATTATGGTGATGGTCCGTCCATGAAAATTGTTTTCGCAGACAATGATTTCAGCCTGGTTTATCATTTGCTTTCGTTTCAGTCTCCCGGTTATCTGCGAATCAAAGTGCCGCTGGTTGACGCCGAAACAAAAGCCCCGACAGCGACCGATATCTGGGCGAACGCTAACTGGTACGAACGCGAAGTCTACGACATGTTTGGTCTCGGTTTCGACGGCCATCCCGATCTGCGCCGCATCCTGATGCCACCCGAATGGGAGGGCTATCCGCTTCGCAAAGACCACGTTTCGCGGGCGACCGATATGGCGCCGTTTACCGCTGAAACGGCAGCCGGAATGCTGCCGTTGCCGGCAGGTGATTTCTTCGAGGAAGTGCAGAGTGAAGACGCCGCTAAATCGATGATTCTGAATATCGGTCCGCATCATCCCGGCACGCACGGGGTGTTGCGCCTGATTGCCAAACTCGATGGCGAAGAGGTGATCGGGCTCGATGCCGACATCGGTTACCATCATCGTGGTGCCGAGAAGATCGGCGAGCGCCAACACTGGAATCAGTACATACCGTACACCGACCGTATCGATTACATTTCAGGCGTACAGAATAACTTGGCTTACCTCAACAGTGTCGAGACGCTGATGGGGGTTGCAATTCCACCTCGCGCCCAGTACGCCCGGGTGATGTTGAGTGAACTCTTCCGCATTATCAATCACCTGGTCTGGCTTGGCAGCTTTGCCCACGATGTTGGCGCCATGACCCCGGTCTTTTACGCCTTCGAATCGCGCGAAAAGATTTTCGATATTATCGAGATGGTCACCGGCGGGCGCATGCACCCGGCCTGGTTCCGGATCGGTGGGTTGCCGCTTGATCTGCCGGAAGGGTGGAAACTCGTCGTCGATCATTTTACCCGTGATTTCGAAAAACAGATCGATGAATTTGAAACCCTGTTGACCGATGGTCCGATTTTCCGGATCCGCACCGAAGGGGTCGGGGTTGTCTCCCGTGATGAAGCGATTGAATGGGGGTTGTCGGGGCCAAACCTTCGGGCAACCGGCATGCCGTGGGATGTGCGTCGATCGATGCCGTATTCCGGATACGACCAGTTTGATTTCGATGTAATTACCGCCGAAGGGGGCGACAGCTACGCCCGTTATCTGGTCCGGGTCGGTGAGATGCGCGAGAGTCTGAAAATCGTCAAGCAGGCCGCCGAACGGATGCCGGCCGGACGTTGGATGACGGATGACTACCGTTACGCCTATCCGCAGCGCCAGGATGGATTGAACGATATCGACAGCCTTATTCCGCACTTTGTCAATGTCACCCGTGGCCCAACCGCTCCGAAAGGGGAATGCTACCGGGCGACCGAGTCATCAAAAGGCGAATGTGGTTACTATGCAGTCAGCGATGGCGGGCCTATTCCGTACCGGATGCGCATCCGGACACCGAGTTTCGCCCACATGCAAGCTTTACCGATGATGAGCATCGGCAGTCTGCTTGCTGACCTGATTGTTAATCTCGGTTCAATCGATTTTGTTTTGGCCGACCTGGATCGGTAACAGGTTTTTAATTATATGTCAGAATTGTTAACAGAAAAACAGATTGAACACTTCCGCCAGAAAGCTTCGGAGCTCGAACACCCGAAGGAGCTGGTGATCGATCTGCTGCGGGCCGTGCAGGACAACAATGGCTGGGTTCCGGATGCCGGGATTGAGCTGGTTGCTGACATCATTGGTATTGCGCCGATTGAAATCGAGGAAGTGGCAACGTTTTATGACAAGATATTCCGCCAACCGGTCGGCAAAAAGGTCATTCATATCTGTGATTCGATCTGTTGCTGGAGCTGCGGTGGCGAAGAGCTCGCTGAAGCACTGCAACAGAAGCTTGGTGTGCCGTTCGGTGGAACGACCGCTGACGGTTTTTTTACCCTGCTGCCGACCTGTTGTCTCGGCGCTTGTGGTGAAGCGCCGGCAATGATGATCGGCCTGAAGACTTATGGCCATCTGACACCGGAAAAGATTGATGAGATTCTGGCTGCCGAGCGGGAGGGTCTGTGATGAATCCCTATCCGCAAGTGCTGTTTAAAAACCGGATCCAGGGCGAGACAGTCTTTATGGACGGTTACCGCAAGAGCGGTGGCTATGAGGGTTTGCGCAAAGCGATCAAGGAGATGACCCCGGCCGGGGTGACCGACCTTATCAAGGTAGCGAACCTGCGTGGTCGGGGTGGCGCCGGGTTCCCGACCGGGATGAAGTGGAGTTTTTTCCCGAGTGACAAGCCGGGTCCGAAATATCTGGTCTGCAACTGTGACGAAATGGAGCCGGGGACCTACAAGGATGGAGTCCTGCTGCGAACCGATCCGCATCAGTTGATCGAGGGGATGATCATCTCGGCTTATGCTCTGCAGACGCCGGTTGCCTACATCTTTATCCGCTACGCTTACGAAGACTGCGCGCAGAACCTCGAACGGGCGGTGACCGAAGCAGAAGCGGCCGGTTTTCTCGGCAAGAATATTCTTGGTAGCGGTTTCGATTGTGAAATACATGTGCATCGTTCAGCCGGGCGTTATATCTGCGGCGAGGAGACGGCGCTTTTGAGCGGTCTTGAAGGGAACCGGCCGAATCCCCGTTTAAAGCCGCCGTTTCCGGCGGTGCGAGGCCTGTTCGATAAACCGACGACAGTCAATAACGTTGAGACTCTGGCCAATGTTCAGCACATCATCATGGGTGGTCACGAATGGTTCAAGGATCTTGCGCTCACAGCCGAAGGTGCCGGAACCAAACTGTTCGGTCTTTCCGGTCATCTGGAAAAGACGGAATGTTTCGAGTTGCCGCTCGGTATCACTCTCGGTGAAGTGGTCAATGAAGTCGGTGGTGGTGTGCGGGGTGGCAAGAAATTCAAGGCCTGCTTGCCGGGTGGTGCTTCGACCCCATACCTGACGGCCGGACATCTCGATGTGCCGCTCGATTTCGAAACGATCACCCGGGCCGGCAGCCGCCTCGGTACGGCGGGTGTTACCGTCTTCGACGAAGAGACCTGCATGGTGGCGGTGACCCTGAACCTGATCCGCTTCTTTGCCCGCGAAAGTTGTGGCTGGTGTACCCCCTGTCGGGACGGGTTGCCGTATGTTGCCTGGCTGCTCGAACAGTTTGAAGTGGGAAAAGCGACTGAAGAACATTATGAACTGCTGAAAAAACAGTTCCGCAACATTGCCGGCCGCAGTTTCTGCGCTCTGGCTGAAGGAGCGATGGGGCCGGTCGAAGGTCTGTTTAACTGTTTTGAAGAAGAGCTGCTCGATCATATTAAGAAGGGTGGATGTCCGCTCAGGAAATAAGATAAAGGCAAAAATCTTTTTGCCACGAAGACACGAAGAGCACCAAGAAAGGCAAATTCAGTAATACTTTTTATTAGCGCAAAGGCGCTGGGCCGCCAAGAGAGTCAAAGCAAATAAAGATCAAGGCGTATTGGTTAAAGGCAGGATATTTAACAGTCTTTGATTTTGATTTTCCAAAAAAGTTTTACTTTTCTTTGCGTTGAAATAGATTTGGGTTTTCTTCGAGTCTTGGTGGCTCGCCTAAAGGCGCCTACTTCTGGTGGTGGCAAGATCAGGTTTAACTGGTTTTGAGACGGACTTAAATGGTAACGCTGACAATCGACAACCAGAGCATCACCGTTCCGCAAGGGACGACCGTTCTCGATGCTGCCGAGCAACTCGGCATTGTGGTGCCGCATTTTTGTTACCACAAGGCTCTTGGCGCGGTCGGCTCGTGTCGGCTCTGTGCCGTTTATATTGAGATGGGGCGGCAGAGCGGGGTGCAGATGTCCTGCCTGGTGGAAGCGGCCGACGGTATGGTCGTCAATACCCTCGATCCAACGGCGGTCGAATTACGCCAGAATGTCATCGAGCTGTTGATGACCAATCATCCACACGATTGTCCGGTCTGCGATGAAGGTGGTGAATGTCAGCTGCAGGATATGACCATTGCTGGTGGCCACAGCATCCGTAGCTATCGCGGGAACAAACGGACTTACATCAACCAGGACCTCGGCCCGTTCATCGAGCAGGAGATGAACCGCTGTATTCAATGTTACCGTTGTGTCAGAACCTATCGTGATTATTTCGGCGGCGACGACTTTGGTGTTATGGGTTCGCGTAACCGTATTTTCTTCGGCCGGTTTCAGCCGGGCCGTCTCGACAGCCAGTTCACCGGTAATTTGGCCGATGTCTGCCCGACCGGGGTTTTTACCGACAAAACCTTCCGCTTCAAAAGCCGTTACTGGGATCTGCAGGAAGCCGATTCGATCTGTCCGCACTGTTCTCTCGGTTGTGCGACGATTCCCGGCGCCCGTTACCGCGAACTGCAGCGTGTCCGTTCCGGGGTGAATGAAGAGGTCAATGACCATTTCATCTGTGATCGCGGCCGTTT
>JBFFPW010000159.1:0-4523 GCA_041573815.1 Desulfuromonadales bacterium | reverse complement strand
GCAACCCATGATGAAATTATGGTAGGCATGAAGGAGAAATTTGCTCCTCTCATAGAGAAATACCATCAGCATGAGCATTGAGAGTCAATACTGCATCATAATTGTGACTTGATGATATTTTTTGTGAGTCACGATTTTTAAAAAAGGAACGATACAGATTTACTATTTCCTGAAAATCCTCTCGCAACTATCCTGACACAGTGTTTCCCAGATTATCTTCGGATTTATCGAAAACTTTACCTGGTAGATTTGTCGATTATTAAACATTCCTCCCTGTGCCCACTACCGTCCGGTTCGGGGAGCCAACAATCAAAAGATTTGCAGGTGATTCTGCACGCCTATTTCTTTGCCGTTTATTCTAATTTGCTCTCTGCGTAAATTTGCCAGCTTTCATACCTCTCTTGGCTTATTTCGCATTGAATTGTAAAGGGTGACCAAGGTGGTAAGATATTGCAGGCCTACTCTATACCCAAACAAATTGACAATTTGTTCCAGGTTGTCGCCCGTTTCGCCGGCCCATTTCATCACCCTGCCTTCGGCAAACCAATGACCTTCGAGGTCGGGATTCCGGATGACTTTGTGCGCCTGCTTAATTAGGCCTGATCTCGGCAAAAAAAAGAATCATTGCGAAGAAACGCTGTGAACGGAAGTTTTCCCATGGACATAAATTTCATTCCACTCCTCATTCTTTTCAGCCTCCTGACCGTGGCCGGCTTTTTCTTCAACAAACGTCGTAAGCGCCAGCAGGCTCTGGCCAGCCCCTTTCCGCCGGCATGGCTTGAGATCATCCGGCAGAACCTCCCGCCGTACGCCAGGCTCGCACCGGAGTTGCAGCAACAGTTACAGCAATACACGCAGGAATTTCTCTATGATAAATCCTTTGAGGGGTGCGGTGGTCTGCAACTCGACGATGAAATCAAGGTGACGATCGCTGCCCAGGCCTCTTTGCTGCTGCTGAATCGTCAGGTGCGGAATTACCCGAAGCTCTTTTCGGTGCTGGTCTATCCGAGTACCTATGTGGCTAAAAACGATCTCGGCGAGGGATCGGTCCGCCTCGGTGAATCCTGGCGGACCGGCGCCGTGGTGCTGGCCTGGGACAGTGTTCACCGGGGCGCCAGGAATTTTGCCGATGGCCACAACCTGGTGATTCACGAGTTTGCCCATCAACTCGACCAGGAGGACGGGGCTGGTGACGGGGCGCCGATTCTCGCGGAGGCTTCATGCTATGCAACCTGGGCCGAGGTCTTGTCGCGGGAATACGTGCGTTTGTGCAAAAGGGTTGATAAGGGCAAGAAAACGGTGATTGACAGTTATGGTGCGACCAATCCGGCCGAGTTTTTTGCTGTTGCTTCGGAAACCTTTTTCGAAAAACCGCTGCAGTTGCGGCGCAAACATCCTGAGCTGTTTGACGAGTTGCGCAAATTTTATCAAGTCGACCCGACTGATTGGAAGTAACTGGTGGGAAAAGGGCAGAGATTTAGATCAAATAATAAAGGATCGGCAGCGAGACAAAAGCCAACGCCATTCCCAGGCTGACCAGGGCCGCCGCCAGTTCCGGCAACATGCCGGCGGCGATGGCCAGGGCCCCGGCTGTGACCATCGGCGGCATGCCGGCCTCGAAGATGCTGATATCGGCGGCCAGGTTATCCAGCCCGAGAAGACGGCAGCCAACCAGCGCGACCAACGGTGCGATCAGCAGCTTGATGCCGAGGCCGTAACCGAGCGGTTGCAGCACCGATGGGCTGAGCCGGATCTTCAACTGAAAACCGATCGCCGTCATCACCAGCGGCGTCAACATCCCGGCCAGATTTTCCAGCCCTTTGATCACCGGCGCCGGGTAGGGCCAGCCACGCAGCAGCAGACCGATCAGCAAGGCCGTGGTCGGCGGGAAGAGCAAGGCCCGCTTGGCGACCTCTGCGATTTTGATCTCTCCATCGCGGCCGTAGAGGGCGAGGATAATCGAGCCGTAAACGGCAAAAATCAGCATGGTACCGATCTGGTCGTAGATGATCAGGTAGGGGATGCCGGCCTCACCGAAAAAGGCGTTGACCATGGGCACTCCCATAAAGGAGGTGTTGCCGATCGGTACGATCAGCAGCAGCACGCCGATCGTCTCCCGTGACCAGCCGAATTTTTTGCCGGCGACGAGGATCAGGCAGGCCGACAACGCCAGCATCACCCAGGGGACGACCGCCGGCAGGATCATGTCACTTGAAAAATTCAGTTGCGGCACCTTGATCAGGATCACCGCCGGCAGGGCGACATAGAGGGCAAACATATTAAGTGCCTGCGCCGTCTGGTCAGGAAAGGCCTTGATTTTGCGGAACAGCATGCCGAGGCCGACGAAGAGTGCGATCAGGATGAAGTTTTCCATATTTCCCGATTCTCAAGAGTGATGTGGTTGATCGGTCATTATTACAAAAGACCGGGTTGCTATTGAAACATGTTTCTCTCCACGGCAACACAAATAAAAAGATGACAGGTTACTTTTTCGCACTTTTTCGCTATGCTTTTACGGGTCTGAACAACTGGATGATTGACACATCAAACCAGACATCACGTCAACAAAGGATAGCCGATGGATACACTACTGACCGCAACCGAAATCCGCATACTGGGAAGTCTGATCGAAAAAGAGATGACCACCCCGGATTATTATCCGCTGACCCTTAACAGCCTGACCACCGCCTGCAATCAGAAATCGAACCGCGATCCGGTGATGGCGCTCGATGAAACTGACGTCGTCAAGGCGCTCGACACGCTCCGTTTCAAGGGGCTGGCCCTGCAGGCGAGCGGCGAGGGGAGCCGGGTGCCGAAGTATGGTCACAACCTGGAAGCGAAGCTGCATTTTGAGCCGGAACAGCTGGCGATACTCTGTGAACTGTTCGTGCGTGGTCCGCAAACCCTCGGGGAGCTCCGTACGCGCTGCGAACGGATGCGTCCCTTCGCCGACCTGGCCGCCGTTGAAGAAGTTCTGGCCGAGCTGATGGAGCACGAACCGCCGCTGGTCGTCAAACTGCCACGGCAGCCCGGGCGGAAGGAACAGCGCTATGCGCATCTCCTGGCCGGTGCCCCGGAGCTGTCGGAAGCCGAAGAGGCCCCGCCGGAAGCGGCCCGACTGAAGGTTGCCGCCGAGAACGACCGGATCAGTAAGCTCGAAGAAGAGGTTGCAGCCTTAAAGGCGGAATTTGAAACGTTTCGCAAGCAGTTTGAATAGAGTGTGTCTCTGGGCTCGTTGTTCGTAAGCAGAAAAGGGAGAGACTGTTAATTCTCTTTGGAATACTGGCAAGAAGAATAACTGTTACATTTAAAATCGGTCGATTCGTAGCAGAGGCAATCGCAATGATTGAGGTAGGGGAACTCCTTCGGACAGCAGAGCGATTCGGTCGAGCTTATCCCGCAAGCGGTCGTTATGCACCGGTTCGGGTATGCGCTGGTTGATGACTGGCAAAGTTGCGGTGGCCGGGCAGGTGACGCCGTCGTCTGTACGGTTTCGGCGACCACCTCCAGCTTCGGTTTGTCAGGTTTATGGCCGTATTTCTCTTCCGCCTCCTGGACATATTGCTGTTGATGCTGGGAATCCTCGATTTTCAAGGGGGTAAAACCCGGCTCGATATCGAGCAGTTGATTCTTGACCTTCCTGATCTCAGCCTGTTTGCTGATCCGTTCCCGGTTTTTATTTTCATGGTAGGCGTCAAGCTCTACGCCCTCGGCCTGTTTCAGCCGGCCGATCTGTTCGTCGCCAGCCTTCATCATTTGCCGCTGCATCATTTCTTTTTGCTTCTGCAGCTCCTGGTTTTTTTCCAATAACTTCATGCCCATATCGAACAGCTGGGTGTTCGGCCCTGCTGCTGGGCTTGTGCCACTGCCATCTCCCATCATCCGCTTGCGACAACATTCCGCTGAGTCTGGTCCGCAGCCGCAGCCGGTGTAACCGTCAGCGCAGTAGCTTGCTACGCATCCGGCATAAACCTGGCAGGGGAACAGCAAAAAGAGAAGAAGAATGAGGACTCTCATAGTTTCTTGATGATGGTGAAGGAGGCTTCCTTCTTATCATAAGGCGTGACGCTGATACATGTCGGCGGCCCGAGGAAGTTGTTCTGGAATTGGGTTTTGTACAGGGTGTAGGTGTATTTGAAAGATATTTTCCGCCGGTCGGAGCTGATCGAGCTGTCGTACAATTTTAATGATTCCCCGGGGATCTGGCAGCCGTCCTGCTGGTGGGTGTCCCCTTTGAAATAGCCTTCGATAATACTGCCGTTGATCGTGCCGTCGAGCCGGGCATTGTTGGGGGCGTAGATGGTCAACTGATCTCCCGAGACCCGGACCTTGTAGATGTTGTTGCTATTGTTGGCCGCAACCCAGATGCCATTCATGTTGTCGACCGAGGTCTTCTCTTCGGCAAAAACTTCGAGCCGAACGAGCTCTTCTTCTGCTCTGGCCATAAGCCCCGGATCGGCGCCGATCTTTAACAACCATTCGATGGCCCAGATGGCACGATCAGGATGCCCGAGCTGCTCTTC
>JBFFPW010000158.1:0-4531 GCA_041573815.1 Desulfuromonadales bacterium | reverse complement strand
GGACGCTAACGCCTCTCGGGAAACTAAGGCGATAGCCTTGAGCACCAAGATCTTGATCACGCTCCCCGTCGCCATGGCCGACTCAGTCACCGACAACAAGCGGTCTAGCAGTGCCAGGGCTTCGTCTATCTGGCCTTGGCTGATGCGCAGCAAAGCGAGCGCACGGTATACGAATTCGTCCCGAAACTGAAACGGATCGTCAACGTCCAACCCGCTTCTACGCGAGACGAGTTCAGCGCCGGACAGATCGCCTTGCGCCAATCGAACCTGTATTTCATGGGCGGCGGAGGTGGCCCCGAACCAAGGTGGCAATGCCTTCCTCGGTATGGAAGGCGAATACATGCTTGAAGCATGGCTGAACACCGGCATGGCTGCTCCGCACGTGATGGCCACGGCGACCTGGGGTAATGCCCAGCAGTGTACGGCAACCACCCCGACGCTTTTGTCGGCCACCCCAGGCAACGCTGAAATCACCCTGGAATGGCAGGAAGAAGCTGATGTGAATGTTTACAAGGTTTATCTTGACCAAGCCGGGAAGTCCATATTCGTTGCCGATGTCATTGTTGATGAAGGTTTTGTCCCCACATATACGGACACCGGTCTGACCAATGGTTCAGAGTACTGCTACAAGGTAACTTCCTATACTGCAGATTGCGAGTCGACTGCCAGTAACGTTATCTGTGCGATCCCCAATAACCAGGGCCTGGCCCGGGTGGGCGCGACTTTGTCAACCGGTCTTTATCAGACCACCGGCAAAGGTAAAGATAAAGTCACTGTTTTTGTCGAGACCTCGGCCTTTGCTGCCGGTGATGCGGTAACTGTACGCGCCACCGTTCTTGATCAGGCAACCGGCCTGCCAGTCCCGAACGCAACTGTCAATATTGACATCACCGGTCCCGAAACGATGGCCTTGGTGACGGGTCAGTCTGATGCCAATGGTATTGCTGAAGCGGTCTGGCAGACCCAGGCGCCGAACCGGAAGGGCCAGGGTGGTACAACTCCTGGAAGCTACTCCGCGACCACGTCTGATGTCGTTGCTGCAGGTTATAGCTGGGATGGGGAGATGACGACAACAACCTTTACGTTACAATAGTTCAAACAGATGTTTGCCGGTGACGATTACTGGCGGCACCTTAAACATGAGAGATGGGGGCAGATTATAAATCTGCCCCTGTTTTATTTGCTGAGTCTCTCTATACTCCACAGCGGACAAACATGACTTTTGGGAGAAATCTGAATTTGTATTGGCAAGTATTGATGCTAGTCACTGCAGACGAATGGCTTCTTCTGCAGACTTTGAAAAAAAATGCGTTGTTAGCCGTGACAACCTTCAAACCTTTTACATAAGCTGATAACAGGTTTTATTATCAATCCATCGTTTTAATAAATGCAATCAATGTCCTGACGATCACGAATCCTGGATAGAATACGCCCTCAATCAAGAACCAATTAGCAATATTTTAAGTTATAGGTGTTTTAGTTTTGATTATTTCATTCCTGAACAAAGCAAAATCCTGGTTGAGTGTTAAGCTATAAAAAAGGCGAGCAAATAACTGTTTGCCTCCTGAATGACATTGTCCCGTAGCCATCGCCCACCTTTGACTGCGGGGCTTTTTTGTTCTAGTCGGGATTAGTAAGCAATATCTGTTTTTTGTGAATCAGGAGCATTCAAAACAATGTGAGACGATAGATAGTAAGATGAATGCCTGGATTCACCCTGTCCGCAACCCCCTAAATCCTTTGGCCCTATGGAATTGGGGCAATTCATTTTTAGTCATGTTTGGAGAAAATTTACGTCACTATTAGCGTTAAATGTCGTTGCAAACTTTGATCGATAGTTGTAGCAAGCTTGCGCTGCGATAGAATTGTTTTGAACTTCTGAACACTTATGAGGAGGTCTTCGGATGAGAGGTCTTTTGCTCAGATGGTTTATTCTTAGTTTCGCTATTATGATAGCCGCCTACCTGTTTCCCGGTATCCATGTCAGCGGTTTCGGTGCCGCGTTATTCGCTGCTCTGGTGCTGGGGATTCTGAACGCATTTTTCAGGCCGATCCTGCTCATTTTGACTTTGCCCATTAACGTTTTGTCCCTCGGCCTCTTCACCTTTGTGATCAATGCCTTCCTGTTGATGATGACCTCGGGAGTCATCGGCGGACTTGTGGTTGAAGGCTTTGGTTCTGCCTTGCTCGGTTCGCTGGTTATCAGCCTGGTCAGTCTTCTGCTCAGTTCGTTTATCAGCGATCGCGGGCGGGTCGAATCGATCGATATCGAGATGCGCCGCCATCGTGGCGATCATTGGGAGCCGTGATGACTCATCTAGCCGATAAAAGCTGTACCGCCTGCAGGGTTGGCGCACCACTGGCGACTAAAGAAGAGGTCGCGGAATATCTGTATCAACTTACTGACTGGCAAATCGTGGAAGTGGACGGCGTTGAGCGACTGCAAAAGATCTACAGGTTTAAAAATTTCGCACAGGCGCTCGAGTTTACGAACCAGGTCGCAGCCATTGCCGAAGCAGAGAACCATCATCCAGCCCTGCTGACAGAGTGGGGAAAGGTCACCGTGACATGGTGGACTCACAAGATCGCCGGATTGCATCACAATGACTTTATCATGGCGGCGAAAACAGACGAAATAGACCGCTCTTTTCACGATTTCTAGGCATTCCAGCCACCATCAACGTTGATTGTCGCACCGGTGATGTATGTGGCCTTGGGGCCGGCGAGGAATGCGACCAGGGACGCCACCTCATGTGGTTTGCCATAGCGGCCGAGAGCCGTTAGGTTGCGCATATGATCCGACTTTGCCCCGTCTTCCGGATTCATGACGGTAGCAATCGGACCCGGTTGCACAACATTGACCAGGATATTCCTTGGAGCGAGGTCCTTGGCCCAGCTGCGGGTGAGGCCTGCAACGGCAAACTTGCTGGCGTTATAGACGCTGATTCCGGCGGTCGATGCGCGTTCGCCGAGAACGCTGCCGATATTGATGATGCGGCCGCCATCAGGCATTGATTTGAGGACTGCTTGAGTTGTTGTGAAGAGCGCATCGACGTTAATCGACATGATACGGCGGTATTCTGTATAATCGATTTCGCCGATTAGCCCGCCTGCGAATGCACCAGCGTTGTTGACCAGAATTGTGATGTCACCAAGATCCTTGACGATCTGCTCGACAACTTGCTGCAGAGACTCCGGTTTGGCCGCATCGGCTTTGTAAGCACGGGCTTCAACGCTCAAACCCTCGAGTCTGTTGACCTCGTCCTGGGCCTCTTCGGCTGATGAACTGTAAGTTATGGCAATATTCGCTCCGGCCTCAGCCAGTTGAAACGCTGATGCCGCTCCGATGCCGCGGGTGCCGCCTGTGACCAGGGCTGTTTTTCCATAGAGAGATTTCATCGTTTACTCCTTTTTTTGTGCTTCTATAGTTTTCTTTCCAGTTTATACCCGTTGTTTGACAGTTCAACTGATGTGACAATTTTGGTGACTCACAACATATAAGTCACCGATTGCAGATTGACCTCCTGTTTTTGTGGCTTAAACTTAAGATCAAAACAGTCACTATAAAAGGAGAATCGAGATGAAAAAATGTTCTTTACGCGCTTTGGTCTGGTTGGTTCTGTTGTCTTTTGCCCTGTCAATGCCGGCCCTGGCAGCCAAAGGGGGGAGCGATAAGAAGATGGGGCATTCCGGAAGTGGTTCCATCGGCAAGAACGAAAAGATGAAGAATAAGGAAAAACATGAGTACGAGCACAAGCAAGAATACGAACGCGAGCATGAATACGAACATCAATCCGAAAAAAGTGATAAGAGTCTGAAAAAGCAGGAAAAGTACGAGCACGGCTCATCTGATGACGCTTCCGGACTGGAAAAACAGCGCGAAAAGAAGATGGAGCAGGAGCGTAAGGAAGAGGGGAAAGGTTCTGAGACCGGTCAGCAAAAGCGTGAAGAACACAGTCGTAAATGGTGGAAATTCTGGGAATAATGATGCATCCTTTAGCTGTCTTATGGTTGATGTCTATTAATCGTAGAAATCTTGTCATGTCGAGCTGACAGACCGCTTGAAAGAGCAGGGAGGAAGGCCCAGGGTTTATGGTCGCTGAAGCTAAATTACCGTTGTTGCCCGAGATGATGGATGCCGATCCCATCAAGCAGTTTGTTCGCTGGTTTCAAGTGGCCGAAGAGGCCGAAGTTCCAATGCCGAATGCCATGACCCTGGCAACCACAGGCCTGGAGGGTAAACCATCAGCTCGCATGGTGTTGCTGAAAGGGGTTGATGAACGCGGTTTCCTGTTCTTCACTAACTACGCAAGCCGTAAAGCTGAAGAGCTCGAGGAGAGCCGCTCCGCAGCCCTGGTCTTCTATTGGTCGGCACTGTCACGCCAGGTCAGGGTTGAAGGCGCTGTGGAACGCCTCGATTCAGAGGCTTCTGATTTGTATTTTGCCAGCAGGCCAAGAGGTTACAAAATCGAAGCTCATGCTTCACAGCAAAGCCAGGTGATCGAGAGCCGCGACTTTCTCGATCAACAGT
>JBFFPW010000157.1:0-4535 GCA_041573815.1 Desulfuromonadales bacterium | reverse complement strand
GACCTTTATAATGATCCGGAAAAATGGAAACAGGTCAGCAGCGACCATCAGCAGCTGCGGACCGAGATCGATAGCCTTTATAGCCGTTGGGAGCAGTTGAACCTGGCGGACTCAGCCTGATTCGGGGGAAGCATGCAGGATACCGGACTTTTTGTTGTCACCGTCGCCAGTGAAAAGGGTGGGGTTGGCAAAACCACGATCGCCACCAATATCGCCGTCTATCTCAAGGCTCTCTGCGAAGACCTGCCGGTTACGATCTTTTCATTCGATAACCATTTCAGTGTCGATAACATGTTCGCCATCGGTGACCACAAGGGGCAATCGGTGAATGGCCTATTCTCCGGCCAGCCACTTGATGACATGGTGCAGCTCGGCGAGTATGGTGTTCAGTTCATGGTTTCGGAGCGGAATTTAACGCCGCCCGATGATGATATCTTCCACTTGAGCAAGGTTCTGGCTCGGGGGGAGATCACCGGTATTCTGGTGATTGACACCCGCCCGATTCTCGATTATTTCACCCGCAGCGCTTTGTTAGCTGCTGACCTCGTACTGGCCCCGATCAAGGATCGTCCGTCACTGGTGAATGCTTCGGCCCTGCAGCAGGCTCTGGTCGATGGCGGTAGCGACGCCGACCGGCTCTGGCTGGTTCCAAGTTTGATTGATGGCCGGACCCGGATCAAGGAGAGAACCGTAGGCATTCGCGATTTTCTCGTTTACTCGGCTCAGGAGCGTGACTTTCAGGTTGTTGATACCTTTGTCTCCAAAAGTCCCAAGGTCGAAAGCCTGACGACAAATTTCAGTAGTCGCATCTATCCGATTTTGACGCACGCCCGCGGCACGACAGTCCATAAACAGATGAAAGATCTGGCGGCCTTTGTCACGGGTCAATATTCTGCCCAGAACCGACCGGGCCGCAAGCCGCCGGCGAGGGTTCTGGCTGCCGTCGAGGAGATGCCGCCCGGACGGGCCAGTCACCTGACGGGAGAATGCCCCAGCTGCGGTCGCCGGGTGACCGGGCAGGATGGATACTTCTACCAGGATTTACGTCACCATCAGACCGGTTTTTTCCATAGTAGCTGTCTCGACCAGTTGCTGGTCAATGCCGAACTGCAGACTCTTTTCCCGGAGCGGGGCGCTTTGTTGTTTCATCTTCCCGAGACCGGCCTGACCGGTGAAGAGGGGGATGTCGCTTTATCGCTTTACGATGAGGATGGTGATGAGATTGTTGTGGAGAACATTCCGCCCGGGTCTTCGGGAAAGATTATGGAGATGATGCGGCGGGCGACCGAACGCGAAGATTCGGAAATGTTTCGGGAGATGCTTCTGGTCGCGATTGCCCCGGAGCCGCCAATTAACTTTCTGGATGGTGCCGGCGCCGGACACTTTGCCGGTCTGCGTAAAAATGTCCTGAGTGACCTGCGTTCCAAGGAGAAGCTCTGATAACCGGATAAGGATAGCCGATGATTGAGTCATTCCGTGATATTCAACGACTGGCCAGTGGTTTCCAGGCCGCCAAGGTTTTTTTAACTGCCAATGATCTCGGGCTGTTTCTGGAGCTTGGCTCGCAAAGTCGCCGTGCCGATGATGTCGCAGCCTCATTGCAGGTTGATTCACGATCTCTGGGGCTGTTGATGAATGCACTGACCGCCATCGGGCTTCTGCAGAAAGAAGATGGTGCTTTCCGAAACCATACCATTGTCTATGAACATCTGGGTGATCTCGAAAACTATCGGGGCTCAATCTTTCGCCATATCCACCACTGCTGGGAATCCTGGAACGGTTTACCCGAAGTTGTTCGTACCGGCCGGCCAGATTTTGCCGCCGAGGCCAATACCCTCGGAGAAAATGATGAGTGGACGCGTGATTTTATTCAGGGAATGAATGATGTTACCCGGGATTTGGCACCGCTTGTCGTCTCCCAGCTTGAGCTGGAAAATGTTTCGGTGCTCTTGGATGTTGGAGGCGGACCGGGGACTTATGCGTCTGCCTTTCAACGGGCGTGGCCGAATATTTCAGAGGTCAGGATTTTTGACCTGCCTGCTGCCCTCACTATCGGCCAGCGCCAGCTTGAAGAATGGGGTATTGCCGACAAGGTCAGTTTCCACCCCGGGAATTTTCATGATGACCGGTTGCCGGCCGGCGCTGATGCTCTCTGGCTTTCACAAGTTCTGCATTCACAGGACGAGGTTGGCTGCCAAGAACTGATCGCGAAATCTTTTGCTGCGCTCAACCCGGGCGGTCAACTGATGGTCCATGAATTCCTCTTGAATGATGATATGGCTTCTCCGGTTATGGCATCGCTTTTTGCCGTTCACATGCTGGTGATGACCGAAGGTGGCCGGACCTATAGCGGTCTCGAGATCCGGGGATGGATGGAAGCTGTCGGTTTTGCCGATATTGAGGTGAAAAAAGTCAGTGATGACACCTCGGTCGTCATCGGCAAGAAGCTGTGACGGTGTGGGTGTGAATTTACCATGAATGAGAATATCCAATTGACATGATTTGAATTTTCATATAATAATCCAACGTTTACTGATGTTTAGGATAATTTTGCTAAAGAATTTTAAAGAAGTGATGTCATGATTCTGTTACCACGTGGAAATCCTGTCCGGGAGAAAGTCAATCCCGGGAAAATAAATATGCCGGATGCTCTGGGGAAATTACAAAAGAGCGGCTTCACCGGGTACCTTCGTTTTGAAGCTGCCGCGGGTACCGGGGTTATTATTTTCAGTTCCGGCAAGTTGATCAGTGCACTCTATGAAGAGAAGAACGATCGCCTGATTGCCTATGACGCTATCGCCCGAATATTCGAGCTTTCGCTTGCCGGCCTGCTGATTCTCGATATCTACAAGCTCTCAGGTGAACTTGCCATGAGTATTCATGCTCTGTTGCATGGAAACACTCTCTACAAGGGGCAGGAGCTGAAGCTGATCGACATCAAGGCGCTGCTCGGCAAGCTCAAAGTCGACAAAATGAGCGGCTGCCTGCGTATTTACACCGATGAAAAAATAGCCTTGATATTCTACAAGGATGGCAACCCGCTCGGCTTCTTTCATGATGGATCAACCGACATTGAGACCAGGGCTGATGAATCGATGTCAGTGGCCAAACTTCCCGGTGCCAAGGTTGACGTTCTCAGCTCCGGCGGCGCCGATGAGATCGATTTGGCCGACCTGATGGCCTCTGCCGACCTGTCATCTCTCTGGAAAAAAGCTCAAGAAATCCTGGTGAAAGACAAGCAGAGCAAGCAGCAGGCCGTCAGTCGCGATAAGGAGCTGTTACAGAAGGATCGGCGCATTAAGCTCCAGTCAATGCTCCGCGGTGCGGCAGAAAAGCATATTGGCAAAATCGGTGTGCAGCTGATCGACAAGGAAATGGAAAAACATATTCCGGAAAATGCCGATTGGACTGAAGCGATGTTCAACAGACTGCTGGATGAACTCAGCAGGGCGGCAAAAATGGTGGCCGGCCCCTCGGCCATCAAGTCGATGGTTGAAGATATGAAGAAAGTTTCCCGCTCACTCTAGAGCGGATTGATGTTTATTGACTCTTAATCGGTTGGAGGTATTGATATGGGTATGGAATGGACAGTAATTACACTTCCCTTGTGGGTGCTGGCTGGTGTCGTCTCTTTCTACTTCAGTCTCGGTAATGCGCGTGTCTGGACCAGTATTGCTGTCGGTTTTTTTCTGATTCTGGTTGCCGAAATATTGCCAACTGCAATTACTTTTTTGCCAGGGCTTGAGATTCCTGAAGTCCAGGCCATGACCTCAATCGTTGGAACCATGGCTATCTTGATTATGAGTCACGGTTT
The DNA here is from genome assembly GCA_041573815.1 of Desulfuromonadales bacterium. GTDB lineage: Bacteria > Desulfobacterota > Desulfuromonadia > Desulfuromonadales > UBA2294 > BM707. The sequence continues at coordinate 721 of JBFFPW010000157.1, read as the reverse complement.
CCAGGAGTACTATGTCTTCTCCCGGACTCTGGAGCTTGAGGGGAACAAGGCGTTTGTTTACCTGGCAACTATTGGTGTTATTGCCTGCTCGGCCGTTTTTGTCTGGGTTAACATCACGCCAACCGAGCGGACCCTTGAAATTATCAACATTGTTGAAAATACCAACTGGGTTTTCCTCTCCCTGATCAATATCGACCTGATCAGAAAGATTTATATTAATATTCAGGATAGCCCGATCAGCAAGGGTTTCGCGGCATTTATCTTTGTATTCGCCTTTATTTTCCTCTGGAAAGGGTCTGAACTTTACATCCACGTTTATGACCTCGCGAATTATGCTGCCCAGGGAGAGTATATTGGTCGTTATACCCTGTCGATCTACTGCAAGGAGATTGGCAACGTGTTGGCCGGACTTTCAGTCGGTGGCACTTTCCTTTACCTGGCCAAGCTGTTGCGCTAAATCAACCTTATTTAAAAACACCAAGGGCGGATCATTTGATCCGCCCTTTTTTTTGGTTCATCACAGTAGAGCGTGGAGATCATGGGGCTCATGATTGACTGCTGAAGCAACACCAGTGTTGCTGGGGGGCAGACGGGTATTGCCGGTGTGGTCTGGTTTTTTATTCTTTGTTAGAATCATTGTCGTGGGGTGCCGGCCCCACACGCCGGGTTCATTTTCTTTGATAAGCGTCAAAGAAAACAGAACCAAAAGAAATCGCTCCCT
>JBFFPW010000156.1:0-4543 GCA_041573815.1 Desulfuromonadales bacterium | reverse complement strand
CCTGCCGGAATACCTTCGACTGATTTTCAACAAAGCAATTTTCCTGTCACATCTGGTTGATGAAATGCTGAACCTCAGCCGTATAGAATCAGGGCGAGGCATTGCCCTGCAAAAAAGTGACTGCGACGTCAATCTGGAAGTTGCCAAGATGGTCGATAACTTTAAAGAACTGTACCCCGGGTTCTCATTTGACTTGGCGCATCCGGAAGAAACAACAATTCTTTTTGTCGATAAAGAGCGAATGGGGCAAGTCATCGACAATCTGCTGCAGAATGCCGTGAAATACTCCACGGAGGGCAGCCTGATTCAGGTCAAAATCAAAAATGACGGAAAGCACTGCATTATTTCGGTCGCTGATGAGGGAGTCGGGATGACGCAGGAGCAGATCGAGCATGCTCCCGAGAAGTTTTATCGGGGGGATACGTCAGACACGGCACCGGGCGGCACCGGACTCGGCCTGTTTATTACCAAATCGATAATCGAAGCACACGGCGGGACCCTGCAGATAGAAAGCACTGAAGGCAAGGGGACTACGGTCACTTTCAAAATTCCATTTGAGCAACCCGATCTGGACTTGCATACTCCGAAAACCGCCATCCAGGTGAGTCACATTGAACACTGACCCGGCGGCCGTAACGTTAACGTTCACCCAAGATCGGCCAGCAGTCTCTCCTCATCGGGAAACTCACCTGTTATCTTTTTCGAATAGACAAGTCGACCATCAACAACCACCTCGAAAACACCGCCGCCCGAGGCAATCAGACTAACCTGGGCACCAAGCTTTTTACGCATTTTTTCTGCCAGACCGGCAGCACGCGGCTCGTAATTTCACTGGGTACAATATTCGATCGATATTTCCATAAAAATCCCCACCCTGGCAGGGCTAGTTCTCTTCCAGGTATTTATTGATAATCGCCTTGGATTCTTCTCCAATGAGTTGAAACTCAATGCCAAGCCCTTGTGGCATATTCAGGTTCGGCCTTGGATGACCCTGATTGACCCAGACAATGTACCCCTTGGCGACCACCGCTTTTTCACTGATGGTGGCCAACAGAAACGACACATCAACATTTGATTTCTCGAGGAGTGCATCGCGAAACTCAACATACATACCACTGCGACTGATGTCGACACCAAGCCCCTGGTAGCTCTCGCCACCGACAGTAAAGTTCACTGTCATCTGGCACGGTGCCCGGCGTTCCCGGCGCTCTATGTGGAAAAGATGCCGGTGCGTAATTGTCAAAAAATCTTCCCGGGCCAGTGGCTTGGTAATCAGATCCGCACAACCACACTTCATCAACTCCTCGGCCGGGGGATCCCGTTCCGGATCATAAATCAGGATAACCGGGACATCTTTCAACTTGCCATTTGCCTTGATTGCCCGACAGGCTTCAACCCCGTCCATCTCAGGCATGGCGACATCCATAACAATCAGATCGGGCCAATGCAAAAGAGCCATATCAATGGCCGACTGACCATTGTTCGCTCTGCAGGTTTCTACCGGGGTCTTTTTCAGGTAGCTATTCATAACATCGACAATAAATTCAACATCATCGACAAGCAGCACCTTCTTTTCTTCTATTTCGGCCATGCAAAACCTCCCTGACAGTTCACAATCGACCGAGCCATTGCAGTTGATACCGGCAAATTGTCAGACAGGACTGGACATCTTCTGTTGTCAGGTCCGGGTGCTGAAAAATACGCGGCAATTGGTCACGGGAGAGCGACAGCTGATCCGGACCGAGGTCAACCATTGCACCACTCCCGTCGCGGGCGCCAGAAGCCAGATAAATCTTTTGCGGATGCAATCCGGCCTGCAAGCCAATCCGCAATGCTGTCAGATAAACCAACGCCGGAGTCAACCCGTCCAAGTGACCGATAGCCTGCTGCACCTGGTCAAAAATCGCATCAAAATCAGTACAGGTCGCTAACATCGATTCACTGGCTAACAATTTCTGTCGGGCTTCGGTAAGGACAACTCCAGAGATGGTGTCAGGCTGATCATAGCCGAGGTTTTCATCACCAAGGGCTTGTGCTGCCTCATCAATTGCCGAAACAAGAGAACCAAGCGACTCATAATAATCTCGCTCAACAGCGAGATCCTGATGATTCTGCCAAAAACAGTTCACCACTTTTTCAAGGGAATCGATTTCGGGGTTACCGCTCTCCGGACAGGGGCAAGTAACCGTATGCCCACCACACCCACTCGAACAACTACTCGAAGAACACTGCATGATAAATCCTAATATGACTTACGAAAAGTCGTCTTGTGACATTTCGGACAGGGCGGTATTCGACCCGTTGTTTTCATGTGCATTTCGGCGCCACAGTCCTTGCAGGTCAGAGTACCGGAACTGGTGACCTCGCCAGTTTTGAATTCAACGGTTTTTTCGGCTTTTTCAGCCAGGTCGGAAAGTGCATCAGCCGCGCTGTTGAGGATTCGGGCGAAAATTGATTGGGCCCCAGCGGCAACGCGCTGCGGATCAACCGCTTTTTTGACCGCCTCGGTTGCCTTCTCGGCGTTATCGGCGACATCTCGTTTGACATAGGCTGCCACTTTATCCATCTGTTCACTGGAAAAGTCACCAGCCTTGGACAGCTCGTCCTTGGCCTTTTTCAGTGCTTCATCGAGAGTTTTTTTCCCCTCTTCAAGCAATTCAGCCGTACGGGTTGCCAACTTCTCATACAAACCAACATCCTGGTGATCGTTATTGTCGTGATTTTCACTCATTGGGACTCTCCTTATAAATTAAATATGACACGGAAATGTTACCACAAAACACCGGCCCGGGCGGGAACAATAATAAAAAACGTGAGCCCTTTTCCCGCCTGAAAAATGCGCGTTACCATCCACCGCCACCACCGCCACCGCCACCGCCGCCGGAGGAGCCGCCACCACCGGAACCGGATGATGAACCGGGGGCCGTCGATGAAGAAGCCAGAGCTGAACTGAGCGAACTGCCAAGAGCACCGGTTAACATTGTCGGGTGATGGACACTCCAGTTCCGACCGTGATACCAGACAGGGCGATAGGCGTTCTCACTCCCTTGCAGATCGGCGAAGAGACGGGCAAATCGTTCGGCCCACTGATGTTCGACATCAAGGGCCAGTGCATACGGCAGAAACCGTTCAAAAAGCTCTGGCGTTTTTTCGGGGGGATTCTTGAAATTCATCTCATCTTTTTCGGCCACATCCAGAAACAATCGAAACCCTTCAACAGTGTCCAGAAGTCGCCGGCCGGCCCGGGTCGGTGCCTTGAGCAGCTGGTAGAAAAGGACATTGAGAAAAACTGCCGAAAGCAACAGAAACGGCAGAGCTGGCGATGCCTGCTTGGCCAGAAAACCGATCGCAACAATTTCAGCAATAACAAACGGCACCGAAAAAGCGGTCATAAACAGAGCAGCAAAAACGGTTCCGGCACTACGGGCACCACGCCAGGCATTCATTGTTCGGTAGAGAAGAACGATCACACCGACACTCCAGCCGGTCAGCCAGATCAACAAAAAACCTCCAGTCGCCATCCTTTCAGTATCAGCCAGGGCCAACAGCGCCGCGCCGAAAGAGAGGAGCGACAAAAGGACGCCGGGGGCGATCCACCACTTGTTGGTGACAAAAAACCGCTTTTCATAATCGTTGCGCAGTGATTCTTCATGCGCCTTCAAGGCTTTTCTGATTTTTGCGTGATATTTCTGGTTCAATGCCTGCCGTTTACCATCGGAGCGATTGATGGTTCCAAAAAGGGTTTTCAACAACACTTTTTCTCCGGCGGCAAGGTCTGTTGCTGCAACCTTGGTCCGTTTCAGTACATATTCGTTATTCTCTTCGATGATTTCGACAAGTCCGTGAACCGCCAGGTTGATAACCGCGGCGGCAAAAGTTTTATGATCGTAACCCATCCGTTCGATGAAGCGGGTCGAAGCCGGAGAGAAGCCGATGGGCGGCGCGTATTGAGCAATAACAACCCCTTCTTCCGGATCTCGCCCAACCCGAAACCAGGCGAAGAGATAATACCCCAGAATCAGAACCAGCCCGACTGCGGAAGTGACCCAGGAACGGTTATCCCGGAACAGATACTCAACCTTCTCTTCAGTGCTCGGTTCGGCGACATACCCCTTGGGCCAGGTCACAACAATCGTCAACCCCTCCCCCTGGGCAAATGGCCGGGTGGTCGTGAAAAGCGTCTCACCCCGCATGCCGTGCTCGACCTGGTAATCGTCACCCTGCGCACCTTTCATGCCGGTGTAGGCCTCGGCGCCGAGTTCCTCGTTCCGGAACACGGCCGGCAAAGTAACCCTGGCACTGACCGCATCAATCGGGACGGACCATTCATTGCCGGTCACATTCCAGTAGAGCTCATCATGATTCTCGAAAAATCCGAGTTGGCGGTTGGTGCGGTAACTCAATGCATATCGATACTCCCCGGGGTCGAGGTAGACATTCCTGTTGCCGATATAGACGCGCACACCATTTCCCTGAGCCTTTGTATGAAAGGGCTCACCAAGACCGTCACGCCGGACATCCAGGACCTCGAAGTCGACCCGGT
>JBFFPW010000155.1:0-4547 GCA_041573815.1 Desulfuromonadales bacterium | reverse complement strand
GGCCAAGCGTCGCGATGCTGCCATCTTCGGTAACCCCCTGAAAGCCGGCGACGATACAGATCGTGCCTTTTTCCAGATCGGCACGAATATTTTCATCCTGTATCTCTTTGATACGGGCGGTCGAGTGTGCAGCATCGGTACAAATAGGGATCTGCCAGCCCAGGTAGCTTTTCGCTGAATACCCCATCGATTTCAACGCCATCGACAACAACGCAATTGAAACCTGCTCGCCGCTGGCGACCAGGACATCATATTCGCGCTCATCAGGTATTTCACAGACTTCATTGGCAAGACCGACCAGCTTATCAGTTTCACCCGCCATCGCCGAAACAACAACAACGACCTGATTGCCTTCGTCAAAAGTCCTGGCGACACGCCGGGCCACATTTTTAATTTTTTCGACCGAACCGACAGAGGTTCCGCCGTATTTTTGAACTACCAGGGCCATCTAGCCATCTCCTTGTATCAAGATCCACCGCCAGGGCGATGTTGTTATCGTTTTTTTCGGCCCGCCTTGTGGACGGCATGGCCGTGAACATCTTCGGCTGCTTCCAGAACAATCTCCGGAAGAGTCGGATGGGCATGAATGACTTCACCAAGTTGGGCGGCAGTAATCCCGTGCGCCATCGCTACAGCGACCTCGGAAATAAGAGCCGAAGCTTCTTCACCGACAATGGCAGCACCGACGATCTTGCCCGTCTCCTTTTCAGCCAGGATCTTGGCCGAACCACGGTCTTCACCATCGCAGAGGGCCTTGCCCGACGCCATAAAAGCAAAACGACCGACATCGACCGCGATTCCCTGTTCCTTACACTCAGCTTCGGTCAGACCGACCTGGCCAATCTCGGGCAGGGTAAAGATAGCACTCGGCACGACCGTGTAGTCACATCTGGCATCACCACCAAGGGCATTACCGACGGCGATACCAGCCTGGTATGATGCGACATGTGCCAATTGAATGCCGCCCGTCACGTCACCGATGGCAAAAACATTCGGCACCGATGTCTGCAAGCGATCATCGACCTTGACGGCACCATTTTCGATCGCAATGCCGACCTCTTCCAGATTCAATCCGGCGCTGTTTGGCACCCGACCGACCGCAACCAGAACCTTGGAGAAAACCTGCTCCTGATCACCAAATTTTGCTTTGACGCCAGCAGCGGTCACTGCAAGAGATTCGACCGCGGTATCGGTATAAACAGCAACGTCCCGTTCCTTGAAAGATTTTTCAATTTCACGAACGATCTGTCGGTCACTCAAAGACAGAATTTGCGGCAACGCCTCAACGATTGTCACCTTGCTGCCGAGAGCTGCAAAAATGCCTGCAAATTCGCACCCTATATAGCCTCCACCAATGACCAGCAGGCTTTCGGGAAGGTTCTTAATAGCAAGAATTTCATTGCTGGTCAAAATATTTTTACCATCAATCGACAACGCCTTGGGACGGGCTGGAATCGACCCGGTTGCAACAATAATATTTTTGGCGCGGATACGGCCTGTCACCCCCGGCTGGCGGATACAAATCTGGTCAGCTCCTTCGAGCGAAGCCTTGCCCTTGATGACATCAATCCCATGGCTTTTCAGCAGCTGCTCAATACCGCCGACCAACTGTTCAACGACACCATCCTTGCGCTCAACCGCCTGGGTATAGTTGAAACCGATCTCGCCGAGGCTGAAACCATGCTCAGAAGCCCGTTCGAGGCGTTCGCGCAACAACGCCGTACTGTAAAGTGCCTTGGTCGGAATGCAGCCTCGGTTCAGGCAGGTACCGCCGACACGATCGGCTTCGATCAGGCAAACACAGGCACCCTTCTGAGCTGCCCGAATTGCCGCCACATAACCACCTGGACCACCCCCGATGATGGCAATATCATATTCGGTCTTCGGCATAGCCATCAGACCTCCTTCCATTTTTCTTTAAGCTGCTGCAGAATCATTTCACCTGCCTGGTCAAGAGCAGTAAAGTTCAGGGATCGATCATTTTCCTGCGCACCATATTCCAGTTGGACGGAAATCCCGCGCACCCCTTTTTTTTCAACCATTCCGGCCCATTCAACGATGGCAACACCTTCGCCAAAAAGATAGGAGTCGAAATCGAGGTCGATCAGTTCATCTGAACTACCGAGTCGATAAAGGTCAAAATGGGACACATTGATCCGCCCTTGATACTGGTTCATCAACGTGTAGGTCGGGCTGTTGACCGGCACCGCAGGAGGAACATCAAGCCCCCTGGCAATACCCTGAACAAAACAGGTCTTGCCACTGCCAAGGTCGCCTTCGAGAAGGATTGCCAGAGAACCGGAACAACACTCACCGAGGAACCTCCCCAGTTGCTGTGTCTGCTCGGCAGAACGACTGACAACACCCCAGCTTTTCACTTGCCCATCGAACGGATGATGTCGAGCCGGGAAACAACACCGAGCACCTTGTTTTCATCATCGACAACCGGAACAAGGTGCGCTTTTTTTTCAGTCATCCGCCCGGCAATTTCACTCACCGGGGTATCAAGTGAACATGTCGCTCGCGGCGCCGCCATGATCTCACCGACGGTCCTGGCCACCATCCGCTTAACATCCTCCTTGAAGCTTTTTTCACTTTCAAGGTAAAGAACCCAGTCAAAGATCGAGATGACCGTCGGGATGTGCAGCGGCTTGTCCCGCTCGACCAGATCATTCTGTGAGACAACCCCTTCAAGATGCCCCGCCTCATCAAGGACCGGCAAAGCATTGTAGCGGGTCTCTTCGAAAAGCCTGGCCAAATCTTCAATACTCGAATCTGGGCCAACCGAACGAACCTCAGTTGTCATAATATCTTTTGCTGTCAGCATATGTCCTCCTCAACCAGAAGTTCTTTGCGAGTTGCCGGCAATTCTCTAAGAAGATCAGAAGCAAGGATACCGGCCCGTCCCTGAGTTTCAAACAAACGATCAGCCGCCCGGCCATGCAGATACACCCCGAGCAGAACCGCGGCAACCGCAGTCAGTCCCTGTCCAAGCAGCCCGCCGATCACCCCGGTGAGGACATCACCGGTGCCGCCACAGGCCAGCGAAGCGTTGCCGGTACCATTGACAAAAACCGTCCCCTCCGGCTCGGCGACAAGTGTCCGGGCGCCCTTCAGCACCAGAATAACACCATATTCACAAGCAAATTTTCGCGCGACGCTGATTCTGTCGGCTTCGACCTCGGCAACCGAGCAACCGAGCAGACGTGACATCTCACCAGGGTGAGGTGTCAGCACTGTTGGCATCTGACGCTCATGCAAAATTTCAAGGTGGCCGACCAGGGCGTTAAGCCCATCAGCATCAATCACCATCGGCAACGGACAATCACGCACCAGCCGCCTGACCAGTCCGCCGATCTCTTCGCCAACACCCAGTCCGGGACCAATCGCCAGAACTGACTTGTCCTGCCAGAGTTCTTCGATAGCGGCAATTGCCTGCATGCTGACCATGCCATCGACTTCCGGCAAAGGGACCGTCATCACTTCGGTCAATTTGGTTTCAAAAATCGGGTTGAGGTGAGCCGGGCAGGCAAGAGTAGCCAGACCGGCCCCGGCCCGCAGGCCGCCCTCAGCCGCCAGCGCAGCGGCGCCGGATTTGCCGGTTGAACCGGCAACCAGCAGTAAGTGTCCGAATGTTCCTTTATGTCCACTGGCGGGGCGAGCTGGCAAAAGAATTTTCGCCGCATCAGCATTAATAAACATGTGATCAATATCTTGCCGGTTGGCCAACTGTTTCGGAAGACCAATATCAGCAACAACCAGATCGCCAACAAATTCAACCGCCGGAAAAACAACATGCCCGACCTTGGCCGAAGCAAAGGTCACGGTCAGGTCGGCAAATACCGCAGATCCAAAAACATGCCCGCTGGTCGCATCGATGCCAGAGGGAACATCAACAGCAACAACAGCTTCGGCCGCTGTATTGATCCAGTCAATAGCGGTGGCATAAAAACCTTTAACTTCTGATGAAAGGCCGGTTCCGAGCAGGGCATCAACAATCAGGCCAGCAGGTTGGTATTGCTGCAATACCTCTTCAAGGTCAGCCCCTTCAGGTATAAACTCGAGCTCGGCATCGCTCTTGATCAAAATATCGAGATGAACCCTGGCGTCGCCGTTAATCGCTTTCTTTTCGGCCAGCACCAACGTCGACACATCCCAACCACGATTCAACAGGTGCCGGGCAATGACATAACCGTCACCACCATTATTCCCTTTTCCGGCAAGGATCGTCACCGGGCCGGGATAAAGTTCGGCAAAATTCTCTTCGATCTGATCTGCCGTCGCCCGACCGGCATTTTCCATCAATACCAGCCCGGGAACATGCCAATCATCGATAGCGGCGCGATCAAGCTCACGCGCCTGTACAGCAGTTAAAAGATTCATTTTCCCTCCAGCACCACCGTTGCGAAGGCATATTCACCTTCATGACTGTAGGAAAGATGCAACGAGGAATATCCTCTTTCCTCGAAAATTTCCAGGGCGCGACCGGTCAGCATCAGCGACGGTTTACCGAGTTCATTGAGTTCGACATTCATATCCAGCCAACT
>JBFFPW010000154.1:0-4561 GCA_041573815.1 Desulfuromonadales bacterium | reverse complement strand
TCAACCTTGTTCAAGACTTTTACGGCATCATCAAGACCAGAACGTCGTCCATCCGGCAAGTCGACCTGGGTCACATCACCGGTAATCACAGCCCGGCTGCCAAAACCGAGACGGGTCAGAAACATCTTCATCTGCTCAACGGTCGTATTTTGTGCTTCATCAAGAATAACAAACGCATCATTCAGCGTCCGGCCACGCATAAAGGCAAGTGGCGCAACCTCAACAATGCCTTTTTGAATCAAGTCCTGCCCGGCATCAAAATCGAGCATATCAAATAATGCATCATGCAGTGGTCTTAGATAAGGATTAACCTTTTCGGCAATATCTCCCGGCAAATAACCCAATTTCTCACCCGCCTCTACAGCCGGCCTGACCAGCAATATTCGGCTGACCTCTTTTTTTTGCAGGTATGCAACCGCCATCGCCATGGCCAGGTAGGTTTTACCGGTTCCAGCCGGGCCAACTCCAAAGACAACATCGTAATTGCGAATTGCGTCTATATAAGACTTCTGTGCCAGACTTTTCGGGGATATCACCTTATTACGGGCTGAAATCAAAACCGTGTCGAGGAAAATATCCTTCAAATTGATTTTAGAATCGCTACTCAGTATTCGACTGGCATAGTCAATGTCAGGTGGGTAGAGAGGGTAACCCTCTTTTAACAGGGAATATAGCTCCTCGCACAAACGGATTGCGATATGCACCTGAGGTTGATCGCCTTCAAGGATCAGCCGGTTCCCATTGGATCCGATCTGGACTCCAAGATAGCGTTCGATCAGTTTGAGATGACGGTTCTGTCGACCGAAAAGTAAATTGGCAAGTTGGCTGTCTTGAGCAACAAACTCGGCGGTCTTCTCTCGCTTTGTCAATAAATCATCCTTCATAGGGAAAAACGCTCATAAAATACCACTGACAAGGGGGAAAAGCAATCCTATTGAAGCGAGAGAGAAAAAGGACTTCCAATTTCATTTTGCTGTGCTATAAATAGTTCGCTTTCTGACCATCAATCAATCTTTTTTATAAATATTCACACAGGAGAGACTATGAGCGAAATCATTGACATTTATGCCCGCGAAATCCTTGATTCCCGTGGCAATCCGACAGTAGAAGTTGAAGTTTATCTCGATAGTGGAGCTATGGGCCGAGCTGCCGTACCGAGCGGTGCCTCGACCGGTAAACGTGAGGCGCTCGAACTGCGTGACGGCGACAAGGATCGCTATCTCGGCAAAGGGGTCACCCAGGCGGTCGAGAATGTCAACGAAGTCATTAGCGAAGCTCTGATCGGCTGGGAAGCCTCCGACCAGACCGGTATCGATCGAAAACTTCTCGAACTGGACGGGACCGATTTCAAAAGCAATCTCGGAGCTAATGCACTTCTCGGAGTTTCAATGGCCTGTGCCAAGGCAGCCGCGGAAGATGCCGGCCTGCCGCTCTACCAGTATATCGGTGGTGCCAACGCCAAAGAGCTGCCACTGCCAATGATGAACATCATCAATGGTGGCGAACACGCCGATAACAACGTCGACATCCAGGAATTCATGATCATGCCGGCCGGTGCTGAAAGCTTCAAAGAAGCACTGCGTATGGGTGCCGAGATCTTCCACGCCCTGAAGAAGGTTCTCAAGGACAAAGGGTACAACACAGCAGTCGGTGATGAAGGTGGCTTTGCTCCAGACCTGAAAAGCAATGAAGAAGCGCTGGAAGTCATCATGGACGCCATCAAGGCGGCTGGGTACAAACCTGGAGAAGATATCCTTCTGGCCCTCGATGTCGCTGCGTCTGAAATCTACAAGGATGGTAAGTACAACTTTGCCAATGAAGAACAGGCGATTAAAACCGCTGCCGAAACCATCGCTTTCTATGAAGATCTGGTCGATCGCTACCCGATCATCTCGATCGAAGACGGTCTGGCCGAGAACGACTGGGATGGCTGGAAACTGATGACCGAAAAACTGGGGGATAAAATCCAGATCGTTGGTGACGACCTGTTCGTTACCAACACCAAAATCCTCAAGGAAGGCATCGACAGGGGGATTGCCAACTCGATCCTGATCAAGGTCAACCAGATCGGCACCCTGACCGAAACCCTCGAAGCAATCGAAATGGCTAAACGGGCCGGTTACACAGCTGTTGCCTCGCACCGTTCCGGTGAAACCGAGGACACCACTATTGCCGACCTGGCTGTTGCCACCAACTGCGGCCAGATCAAAACCGGATCGCTCTGTCGGACCGACCGGGTCTGCAAATACAACCAGCTCCTTCGGATAGAAGATGAACTGGATAACATTGCCGTCTTTGCCGGTAAAGATGTTTTCTACAACCTGCGTTGAGATTCAGCATATAAGTAACAAAAAGGCCTGCTCAAACGAGCAGGCCTTTTTTTATGTAAACACTCAAAGTTTTCTATAAGCAAATAAAGTACAATATTAATCAAATCAAAATAACAAAAACAACGATGTCTTATCTGCTATTTTTTCCTGAATACAGCATCACAATAATTCTTGAGCGTCGCGACATGCATCTCATCAACCCGGGCAAGTGACCTGAACATTGTCTTCATCGATTCATCATCAACCTGAGTCGCATTCAACAAGTGTGCTTTACTGAACTCCTCTTCGATCTTGATTGCTGCTCGCAGGGCGACATCTGAAGTGAGATCCTTCTCCTTTACATCTTTGAGAAGTTGTCGCGCCCGGGCCAAAGCTTTTTCAAGACTCTCAAGCGAGACGCCATTCGACTCAAAAACATTTTCGGCCGCAACCCGCTTCGCCAGTTGAACTTGCCTGACGTGGTCAAGTTCATCATCAGCCATCTGGGCCCATAAAGCTGACAAGGCGGGATCGTCGACAAATACCTGCTGCCAATGACGATAAATCTTTGATACAACCTGCTCGATATCTTCACATATCCGCAATAAACGTTGAACATTCATTACAATGTATTATCCCACTAAAGAAAGTTGATAAGTATTTCCAGAACGGATGCGTAAAATCTTACCGGAACGGTCGAGGTTCAGCAACTTTTTTTGAAGATCTGTCTTCGCTACAGTGTTAAATTCTTTATAAAGCTCGGATTGACGAATACCCGGACTGTTCTTGATAATTTCTATTATACGGTTTTCAATCGATCCATTGTCGTCAGGACCTGAAGTATCATGCGATGAATCAGACACCCCTTCTTCTGAATTATCAACAGGATTGATCGAGTCAATCTCCGCTCTGATCTCTGCCTCCATTGCCTTAAGGATATAGTAAGCGTACGCGCATCCGACAAGCAGAAGGAGAAAAATAATCCAAAACATCTTATCTCACCTTTATCAAAAAAATCACTTGAGCTTTTCATCTTCGGCATGAAACCATTTATCAAACCAGGTCCGATGATCTTTTTCTGCCAGGATTGATAAATCCTTGGGACCCATCCAGACACCACCGCAACCCGGGCATTTATCAAGTGGAACTTCTCGGAACGTCATCGCTCAATTTTATCACCACATTTAGGGCAACGATTTTTGCAGTACTTGTGAATGATTTTTTCCTCGGTATCTTGCTTGATCTTATCAATTAATTCTTTTTCGAGGTTGTAAAAGTACTGGTTCTCCAGTGCTTTCTTCCGTTCTTCCCAGGCATCAGTCATGGCGGCACCTCCTTGAAATGACAGTGGTTTTGTTTAATTATACAAGCTCTTGATGCTGCGGCAAGAACGTCACAATAAAGTTGTGCAGAATTATGCAGATATATCAATTTTGAAATGGCCACAGCCGTATGAAGCACTTTTGCCGATATTCAACAGACTGCTCAAGGCAATAATCGTCAGAATTTCATCAGAATCAATACGGTCAAGAACAAGTTTACCAATCACCCCACCAAGACTGTGTTGATCGTTATCAGAATCGAGAGTCCGCCAATCGTGCCAACATAAATCTGAAAAGAGGACATCGACTTCAGCGGCAGAATGAACCAATCCAGGGGCATCCAGCAACAACTCAACCCCACACCAGGCATACAACATGGAACTTACCCGCCGGAGCATGAAAGGGAAAATCCCGGCAAAATTGACATCAAAAATCGGTTTATTCTCGGAAAGAAGACGCGCGGGAGTCAAAAACGTTATGCCAATATTGCTGCTGTTTTGCAGGATTCCTTCAACAGACCAACCAAGATTCACTTGTGGGAGGGTTAACTGATCATTAATTTCCAGACTTTCTGAACAATTACCAGCCTGATCTAAAGAAGTGATCTTGACCAGTTCAAAGTGCCCTTCCCCACGGCAAAAACCGACCTCCCCCAATACGCTCAGCAGTCTGGAAAAAAGATGTACATGGCTGGTAAATCCACCAAGAAAAATCACTTCAAGGATCTGTTGGTCACCTGCATCAAGTTCTGATTCATTTTTGCGTAGGGGGTAAATGACAAAGGGGGGTGCCGGCTTCTGGTACAACCGCCGGGTAAATGGATCCGAAGAAAGAGATGGATCCAGCATCGCCAGAAATTGTTCCGGGTCCTGACCGTAGTGTTTCATCTGCCGGGCAATACGGACAAACTCACGCCGTAACCGCAGAACC
>JBFFPW010000153.1:0-4580 GCA_041573815.1 Desulfuromonadales bacterium | reverse complement strand
TCACCGGCATTTGATAAACAAGGATCGATGGCTCAATAGAGAGTGGCCGGATCATCGGACAGATTCCAAGTACGAAAAGAATATTGAAAATATTACTTCCAATCACGTTACCGATGCTGATATCCATCTCGCCCTTCAAGGCGCTCATCAACGACGCGGCCAGCTCCGGCAAGCTTGTGCCGAGAGCAACAATTGACACACCGATCACCAGTTCGGAGATGCCAAATGAACGGGCGATAGAAACTGCTGCGCGAACCATCAATTCAGCACCAACCCCCAGTCCGACAATGCCAAAAACAATAAACAGAATATCCCGAAGACGATGCTTTTTTTCTTCATAAACAGACAAGACACTGGCCGGCTGGGCTGAATCATCATCCCGAGCAGTCTGAAAACAATAGAAGAGGAAACAGAGAAGCAGAAAAAACAGCAGCAATCCGTCATAAAAACCGAGACTCAGATCGAGAATCAGAATGTACATCAGAGCTGTTGCGCCAAGCATGAAAGGGAACTCCCTTTTCAAGGTACGACTGGCGACTGCAATAGGCGAGAGCAAAGCCGCAACTCCGAGAATCAAGCCGATATTGGCGATATTCGATCCAACAATATTACCGGCAGCAATATCGGCAGCACCCCTGAAGGAAGCAAAAAGGGAAACCATCATTTCCGGCATGCTGGTCGCAAAAGCAACGACCGTCATACCGATAATCAACGGTCGAATTCCGAAGGACAGAGCCAACCGGGAGCTACCTGACACCAGGTACTCTGCTCCGTAATAAAGAAGCAAAAGACCGGCAATAAAGATTAAGGAATCCAGAAACATAGGCAGATTGTAAACCTTCAAAAGTAATAAGTCGAGCCAAACAGGCATTCATTCTTGACAAATGACTTGCCACCCTATTAGTATTCAATCCATATATTCATATCATCTTGTTGGAGGGTTCAGCTCTATGGAAAAATCCGAATTCGATAAAAGCATGAGCTTTGAGCGGGAAGCGGAAATTCTCAAGGTTCTCGGACACCCGGTCCGACTCAAAATTGTCGCCGGCCTGATGTCGGAAAGCTGCAATGTCAAGAAAATATGGGAATGCCTTGAACTACCGCAAGCAACCGTATCCCAGCATCTTGCCCTGCTGAAAAACAAGGGCATTATCGAGGGCCGCCGCGATGGCGTTGAAGTTTTCTACAGAGTCGTCTGCAAAGAAGCACAATCGGTCATCGGCTCCCTTATCAAACAGTTCTGCTAAACAATTGCATACAGATAGTTCAAAAGGCCCTGTCGAAAGTCAGGGTCTTTTTTATTCATTCTTGAATGACAGCCCATAAAGAACGCCATAACTGGCCGGCAATCCTTTGGCCGTCTGGAAGTTGTCCAGATAAAGCCGATTCATCTCATGCATGACCCGACGCGGAAAAAAACCTTTTGGTCTTGACCGTGAAGCATTTTGCGCGCCGATACGTTTGAGCCCAACCATCAGGTCACGAAAACCGTCGTGAAACTCCTTCTCGGTTTCAATATGACAGCGACCATCGGCAAAACCGCCCTTGCTTAGTGCTGTTTCAACCTCCCCTGCCACAGGGAACGACTGAAAGTGGAACGGCCAGTCCGAGTTGCAGGAATCAAGCGCCTGACGAAAAACATCTCGCAACTCGCTCAGCGTCCCATCACAAAACATCGCAAAGGAAAACAGGCCACCCGGCTTTAACACCCGCCAGCATTCAGCAAAAGCGGCTGGCAAATCCTCTATCCATTGAAAAACGGATGAGGACAAGACCAAACCAAAACTGTCATCACGAAAAGGCAATGCCTGAGCATCACCATCCGCGGCCAATGATTTTGGCAGATTCTGGTGGGCTGTCCTGGTCATATCATGCGCCAGATCACTGACAACAACTGATTGGTCGGGGCATCTCTCCAGCAGACGCCTGGCAACCTCACCGGTACCCGTTCCGACATCGAGAATCGGGCCGGCAAAAGAATGCGGCAACGTTAAATCCAGCAATCTCGTAGCGACCCGTTTTTGGACACGGGCATAGATATCATACTCGTCGGCATGCTCTGAGAAGTGGTGCTGAACTTGTTGTTTATTTATCGCTGGAAACATCATTGTAGAAATTCTCGCCATAAAACAGCCGAGTCATCGGGTTTACTGAGAAACGGGGCGTGACCGACGTCCTCCCAGGCAACCTCCGTAGCAGAGGGTATCTGTTCGGCAATATAGTGCCCTGCGGCCGGGTCAGTAATCTGGTCGAGCAGCCCGTAATGCACCAGTACCGGCAGATGAAGATCTATCAGTTGTCGCCGTAAATCGGTCGTGCCGAGTATTTTCAAACCGGTACGACAGACGTCCCGTTCCGGCAAGGAACCATCTCGAACGGCGAACCGAATAATGTCACGATACCGTTCAGGTGGTATCTCTTCACCATCAAACATCAGTCGGAAAAACTCACTCATGCTCTGTTCATAGTGCCGTTGAATCTGCCGGTCCATCGCCCGCACCTGGGTCGGTGGCAACCCATTTTTCCAATCACTGTTGGAAACAAACAGCGGGGTCGTTGCGACCAGAATCAGCTTTTCAACCTGAATTTGCGCACGCTTGATCATCTGCAGAGCAACCTGCCCGCCGAGTGACCAGCCGAGGAGATGGATCGTATCGATTTCAAGTTGGGCAAGTAGCGATTCTATGTCAGCAGCCAGCATATCAAGATCAAAATTGACTCCGGAAAGCTCTGATTCACCATGGCCGGAAAGGTCTGGGACCAGAACGTGGAAGTCGTTCGCAAGCAGCTGCATCACTTCCTGAAATACCGCCGAGGACATTGACCAGCCGTGCAACAGAAGGAGGGTTTTACCAGTCCCGGCTTCTCGATAAAAAAACCTTCGTCCATCCGCCAGAGTACAAAAACTCATCGTCATCCCTTCTGCACGGCAGCAGCGATTTTTGTTGCGGCAATTTCAAGTTGTTGCTGGTCATGAGTCGCCATCACCGTGCCCCGAAGCCGACACCGGCCAGTCGGTACTGTTGGCGGTCGAATCCCCTGGATGAAAATCCCCTGCTCGAGTAAGTCGGCACCGGCCTTCATCGTCGGTTCCGGATCACCGGTAATGATCGGGACAATCTGGGTTTCACTACCGGCAATATCGCAACCAGCTTTAAGCAAAACAGAGGTGAAGCCTTCAAGATTCTTACGTAATCGACGACGCAACTCGGCGCCTTCAGGACTTTCTACAACTTCCAGGGCAGCCATGGCGGCCGCCGGGACAGCTGGCGGCAAGCTGGTCGAAAAGATAAAAGGGCGACTGCGATTGACCAGGGTATCGATAATAACCTGCGCTCCGGCCAGATAAGCCCCGAAACAGCCAAACCCTTTGCCGAGAGTCCCCATATGTAGATCAATCTGTTTCAGACAGCCACAATGCTCGGCACTGCCCCGTCCGGTCGCACCAAGAACACCGCTGCCGTGAGCATCATCGATCATCAGCAGAGCATCATGCTTCTCTTTCAACCGAGCCAACTCCAACAGGGGAGCGATATCGCCGTCCATGCTGAAAACTCCGTCGGTAACAATTGCCCAACGGCCTTTCCGTTTTGGCCTTTCGGCCTCCATCAACACGTCAAGCGATTTTGTGTCGGCATGTGGGTAAATAACCGTACGCGCTTTTGAAAGTCGGCAGCCATCGATGATTGAAGCATGATTCAGTGCATCGGAAAAAAGAACATCATCCGGGCCGAACAATCCTTGAAGAATACCGGTATTGGCGGCATAACCGCTATTGTACAACAAGGCACTCTCAGCTCCCTTGAATGCAGCCAGACGCTCCTCGAAATGCGTATGCAGCTCCATTGAACCGGAAATCAGGCGACTGCCGCTGCTGCCTACACCGAAATCAACTGTCGCCCGGGTGGCTGCATCGATCAATTTGGGGTGACTGGCCAAGCCAAGATAGTTATTGGAGCAAAGCATCAGGACGTCACGCCCGTCGAGGATCACGCGCGGGCCCTGAATGCCGGAAACTGTTCGCAAACGACGCAACATGTCACGCTGCGTCAGATCATCTAGATCTCGTCGCCAATCTTCCATTATCTTTTCCCCGCTGAACTGCCGATCAGGCCAAGCTGATTAATGAGAAACGGTGTCTCCTCGAGGAAACGAATCGTCTCTGCGAGCTTAAAGCCGGGCATAAAGAAAAAAGCCCGGCCACCATGGGGGTCACCGATCTCTTTCATATGCGGAATCCGCAAATAACCGAAACCGGGAGCGCAAACATACCCGGCCGTATAGTTCGGGTCATCCGACCAGCAAAGTTCGGCAATACTGCCGGGAGCGGCCAGAACCTTGGCAGCCAGAATCAACGCTTCACGAGTGCGATGATGAATCAGTCCCTGGCTGACCAGGTTGCGGGTAAAGGCCTCTTCCAGGTCGGGCTCGATATCCATGCGCGTTGCGCGCACACCACGAGCAGAGACCGGCTCGAGACGCTCACCGTTTTGTGCATCGATCAGCATGGCGCCACGCATATTGCCCCCTCTCTGCCCGGCGCCGCCGGCAATTTTTTCGATGACCGACATGGCAACTTC
>JBFFPW010000152.1:0-4633 GCA_041573815.1 Desulfuromonadales bacterium | reverse complement strand
GGCCTGTCGACAAGATAGCCAGGGGCCAGAGACCCGGCAAGTCTGAATTGATCGGCAATCGGTTTGCCCTCGGCATCATATACGGGCGAATCACCCTCGGCAAAAGGGACCTTACCGGTCAAAGCAGCAACGGAATTGGGGTGAAAAATCTCACCGGGAACGTCCGGCAACATCGCCTTTTCTGTCAGGTAGCGATCATCGACAAAGCCGTTGCGACCTGTCCGGTCCGCCTTCCAGTTCCAGAGATCGACCAGGGCGTCACTCCGAGCCAGACGCATCCGGTTGCGAGCGTGAAAGCTCGCTCCGGAGACACCGAAATCATCGATATGGCAGGCATAAGAACAACTAAACCCTGGAAACGTTGATTGAGCATCCCACATCAACCCGAAACCATCTTCTGTCCCACCGGCAGATTCCCAGGTCTCTCCGTTATATGTCCAATTGTTCATCCCATCGTCACGGGTAGGATCAACCCAGTCCAGGCGGATATAAAGTTCATCGGTCGTGTAAAATGCGCGCATATCGACATGAACCGGCTCCGGCAAGGCCGCACCATGGTGACAAGAGGCCGTCGATGTATGAACTGTATCTTCGTCAATATCACCAAGTTTCGACGGGACATTTCTGAAACCACCACGCACTGTAACCAGACGCGGCAATGCCGAGAGCCAGTCTGCTTGAGTCGGCGTATGGTCCAGATGGAGTGCATAAAGACGATCGACCGGAAGTTGTTGACAGCCTTCAATCGTCAACAGGCCAAGCAGGCCGGACGTCAGCAGCAGAATTAATCCACTCCACGAAACAGCCGATCGATATTTTTTGTGTTGCCAGAATTTATACATAGACAGATCTTAAGAGCAATTTATATACCAGTATTCAGACAAAAAAAGCCGCCATTCAGGCGGTTTAAAGCACCAGAATGACAGCCTTTGACAGGTTTTTGACAATATCAACTCAGACGAGACCGTATTTTTCCATTTTATAGCGGAGAGTTGTTCGCTTGATACCGAGCGCATCGGCCGCTTTGGTCTGTGAGTTATTATGCCGGCGCAGGGTTTGCAGAATCAATTGCCGTTCAAGATCCTCAAGAAGTTCGGTGAGATTACCATCACGATCGGGAATATCAACACAGATCCGGGCGTCACCCTGCAGATTTTGCGGAAAGTCATGCGGTGTCAGACTCTCGCCTTTCGCAAGGACCACTGCCCTCTCAATGACGTTCTGCAATTCCCGCACATTTCCCGGCCACTCGTAAGCAAGCAGACAACTTAAGGCCCGCGGCGAGATATCAGTGATCTTCTTGCCGGTTTCAGCCGCATAGCGTTCAAGGAAGTGCCGCGCCAGTTCTTCGATATCCTCACGACGATCACGTAACGGCGGCATATGGACATTGACAACGTTGAGTCGATAATAGAGGTCGTCACGGAACGAGCCATCTTTAACCGCCTGCTCAAGATCTTTATTGGTTGCAGCAACAAGGCGAACATCACAATGAATTGTCCGGGAACCACCGACTCTCTCAAACTCATGCTCCTGGAGTACGCGTAGAAGCTTCACCTGCGACGAGGGTGTCATCTCACCGACCTCATCGATAAACAGCGTCCCGTCATGCGCCAACTCAAACCGGCCCTTTTTGGAATTTATGGCACCGGTGAAAGCGCCTTTTTCGTGACCAAAAAGTTCACTTTCAATGAGGTTTTCCGGTAATGCCGCGCAATTCAGAACAATGAAAGGCTTATCCTTACGTGGCGAATTATAATGAACAGACCTGGCAATTAACTCCTTGCCAGTGCCGCTCTCGCCGGTAATCAGGACATTGGCATTGGACGAGGCGACCGATGACGACATCTCAAAGACCTGCTTCATCACCTCGGAGCTGCCGATAATACCGGAGAAGCGGTAACGACCTTCAAGCTCTTCATGCAGGTAGCGATTTTCGGCCAGAAGACGCTCACGCTCAAAGGCCTTGGCGACCGTCAGCTTTATCTCGTCATTTTCAAAGGGTTTGGTAATGTAGTCGTAAGCGCCGGCCCGGAGGGCCTGCACGGCACTTTCAACCGTACCGTAGGCGGTAATAACGATAATGGGCAGAGCCGGATCAAATTCTTTCAACTCCTGCAGAAGTTGCAGGCCATCCATGCCCGGCATCTTGATGTCGGTAATAACGAGATCGAACTGTTCTGACTCAATCAGGCGCAACGCCTCGTTACCGTTGGCCGCAGAGACCGATTCGTAGCCATTCTTGGCCAGAACCCGTCCGAGGAGCTTGCGCATTCCCTCTTCGTCATCAACAATCAGGATTTTCTCACCGGTCATTTTGCACTATTTCTTGAGGTGACAGACGCGATCCTTGCCTGCATCTTTCGCTTTGTACAACATGCCATCAACGACTTTAAGCAGATCTTTTTCGGTCTGACCATCACGGGGAAATGCCGCCGCACCGGTGCTGATCGTGACTCCTTCGGTGGTGTAACTACCCAACAGGATTTGTGACTCCTCACGAATGGCTTCAGCAATACGGTTCGCAGCCTGCACGGTATGGGAGATGCCGGTTTCAGGCAAGATGACAATGAATTCCTCGCCGCCGTAGCGGAACGACATATCCGAGTCACGCAAGACCTTTTTCAGGACATCGCTGATAACAACCAGAACCTTGTCACCGACCGGATGTCCGTAAGCATCATTGAATTGTTTGAAATCATCAATATCGAACATGATCAACCCGAGCTTCTTCTCGTAGCGAAGTGAGCGGGCAATTTCTTCCTTGAACAAAATCTTGAACTGTCGGTGATTATACAGTCCGGTCAAACCATCGGTTGAGGCCAGGTATTGCGTCTGCTCATGCAACCGGGCATTGTCGATACTCATCGTCGCAAAGGAACCGAGGATATTGAGAATGCGCAGACGGCTTTCGGGGTACTTGCGGGGCACAAAATCGTCGACATAGAGAACACCAACGATTTTATTCTGTATTTTCAGTGGAACGGCAATCAACGACCTGATTCCCTCGGCTACAGCCAGGGGGTTATTAAAAAAATCGGCGTTCTCAGTATCTTCAACAACGAACAGCTCACCTCTGTCGAGAATTTCATAAGTCAGCCCACCCTTCTTGACCAACCATCGATCCTTGTTGACAAAAGCCTCGCTGAGACCCGCATGGGCATGTAATTCCAGGCTGGAACTGTCCTCATCAAACAGGGCAATACTGCCGGCAGGTAATTCCATGATCGCCATGGCACTGATCAGAATATTCTGCAAAACCTCGTCGAGATCCAGAGAGGATACGACGACCTGTGCAACCGAAAGAACATCCTTCAACTCGCGAAGCTCTTCTTTCATTTCTGAATTTTCGATTATATTCAATTCTGACATTTCCAACTCACGACTCCATCAGTTCACATGACAGAAATTTAACATTATTATCTGACCCCGTAAACAGCTTTATCCCTGTTTTTACAATGAGTTGTATATACGCTTTTTACTATGTCCAACTTCATTAAAATTATAAATACATGAAAACATTAGACAATAAAAAAAGATCGCCAAACACCTTGACAGGTACGACATGTTGTGGTTTAAATTCCAAACTAACACTACATGAGGTATGGCATTTCAGAACATCAAAAACCTCCTGTTTTCCATCTAATTCTGACCATTTATATCCTTTATTGGGGGCAAGATCATGGCAAAAAGCAGCACAGCTAAGAAAAAAGAACTACAAACAAAATCAACTCTTCCACTGTCAAAAAATGCACTCACCGTTCTCGAACGGCGCTATTTAACGAGAGATGAGGAAGGTAATGTCCTCGAAACGGCTGAAGATATGTTTCAGCGGGTTGCTGTTACCATCGCCGCAGCTGAGGATAAACTCAAAACCGGCATCGACTCCAAGGCATTATCTGATGAATTTTATCGGATGATGACCGAGCTCGACTTTATGCCGAACTCCCCCACCCTGATGAACGCCGGACGTGAGCTTGGACAACTCTCAGCCTGTTTTGTTCTGCCGATTGGCGACTCAATGGAAGAGATTTTCGAATCGATTAAAAACACGGCCCTGATCCATAAAAGTGGTGGCGGTACCGGTTTTTCTTTCTCACGGATCCGACCGGCCAATGATGTCGTTCTCTCCACCAAAGGTGTCTCCTCGGGCCCGCTTTCCTTTATGTCTGTCTTTGATGCCGCGACCGAAACCATTAAACAGGGCGGTACCCGCCGCGGCGCCAACATGGGAATTCTCAGGGTTGACCATCCTGACATCATGGATTTCATCATGTGCAAGCAGGACCAGACGGTGCTGACCAACTTCAACATTTCCGTCGGCCTGACCGAAAAATTCATGGAAGCGGTCGAAAAGGATGAAGAATACGACATCCTCAATCCACGCGATGGTAAAGTTCAGGGGCAACTGCCAGCCCGCAAGGTCTTTAATCATGTTGTTGATATGGCCTGGAACAATGGTGAGCCGGGAATTATCTTCCTTGACCGTCTGAACCGTGACAACCCAACTCCGAAAATCGGCGAAATAGAGTCAACCAACCCCTGTGGTGAGCAGCCACTGCTGCCGTATGAATCATGCAACCTTGGCTCGATCAATCTGGTTAACTTCATTGACGGCAACAAGGTCGATTGG
>JBFFPW010000151.1:0-4673 GCA_041573815.1 Desulfuromonadales bacterium | reverse complement strand
GGCTCGGTCAGGGTGCCACGGTATTCGCGGATTTCTTCCGGCGACAGGCTGCAGACATAGGCTTTGCCTTTTTCAATCAGTTGAACGGCATAGGTGTAGAGCTGTTCAAAATAATCGGAGGCAAAATAGAGATGCTCGCCCCAGTCGAAACCGAGCCAACGCACATCGGCCTTTATCGCCTCAACATACTCATCCTCTTCCTTGACCGGATTGGTATCGTCGAAGCGGAGATGGCAGCGGCCGTTAAAATCGGCAGCCAGACCAAAGTTGAGACAAATCGACTTGGCATGGCCGATATGCAGGTAGCCATTCGGTTCCGGCGGGAAACGGGTAACAACCTCGTCGCGCCGACCTTCCTGTAAGTCTTCAGTGATGATGTTACGAATAAAATTGCTGCTAGCGGTAGGGTCCTGTTGATTCACTGTTGCTAACGTTCCTTTCAATCCGGCCGCAGCCGGTTATATGTGGTCACTATCGTCAGCCCGCTGGAGAAGGACAATCGCGTGAGCGGCAATGCCTTCGCTCCGGCCGACAAATCCGAGCTCTTCGGTGGTTGTCGCCTTAACATTGACCCGTCCCGGGGCAACGCTGCAGTCAGCAGCAATGTTGCTGATCATCTGGCCGATATGTGGCGCCATTTTCGGCTGTTGCGCCAGAATCGTACTGTCGATATTGCCGATCAGGTAGCCGCTCTCGGTCACCAGGGCGACAACGTGGGTCAGCAGCTGCCGACTGTCGATCCCCTTGAAAGCCGGATCACTATCGGGAAAGTGGCGGCCGATATCTCCGGCACCGATCGCCCCGAGCAGGGCATCGCAAATGGCATGCAGCAAAACATCGGCGTCTGAATGGCCGAGCAGGCCAAACTCATGGTCGATCGTCACCCCGCCGATGACCAGCTGGCGATCTGCAACCAGTCGATGCACGTCATAGCCATGTCCGATTCGCATCATTGCTTACCCCTGTCTTGATCGAGGAATGATTCTGCCAGGAGCAGGTCTTCCGGGGTCGTAATCTTCAGGTTACGGTAACTTCCAGGCACAACCGTGACCGGATGGCCGAGCCATTCGGCGAGCTGAGCATCATCCGTCGCCCGATAACCTTCCTTATACGCCTTTTCATGGGCACTGGCAATAACTTGGCACCGAAAAGCCTGCGGCGTCTGCGCCTGCCAGAGCGTACTGCGATCGGGGGTCTGCACCACCTTGCCCTGATCAACAATCTTGATGGTGTCCTTGGCCGGCACCGCCACCAGACTGGCGCCGGTATCAGCAGCCGTTGCAATCGCCGCATCGATCAGCTCGTAAGGCAACAGCGGCCGCACCCCGTCATGAATCAGGATAACATCATCAGCGGCAGCGGCACAGGCCTGCAAACCGTTGCGCACAGAGTCCTGGCGCTCTTCACCGCCGGCAACAATCTGACTGACTTTGTCAAAATGAAACGGCGTGACGATATCATCGCGGCAAAAGGGGATTTCATCCGGTGGCGCAATAAGGACAATGTTGTCGATTAAGGGGTGATTTTGAAACAGGGTCAGTGTATGAGCGAGTATCGGACGACCGGCAAGAACAAGATACTGCTTGCTGGTATCGCCTCCCATTCGCCGGCCGGCGCCGGCTGCCGGAATCAACGCATGAACTTTCATTGTGTCAGCCGTGTCGATTGCCTGACCCCGAAAGGGGCAGCTCATACCAGAATAAAGAAGGCCGGAGTGTAATTATCCGGCCCGGAAAACCTCAAAGTGTCAGTTTATAAAGATTTTTTCAACCCGCTGGGTGACGGCATCTTCTTCGGCGCCTTCGGCCAGAGCAACTTCCTTCACCAGCAGCTTGCGCGCCAGCTCAAGCACTTTTTTCTCGCCGTAGGAAAGTTCCTTGTCTTCACGAATGCAGTAGAGCTCGCGCAAGACTTCGGCCACCTCAAACAGGTCGCCGGTTTTCAGCTTGTCGTTATACTCACGCTGCCGACGACTCCACGAGGCAATGCTGCCGGGAACCTTCCCTTTTTCACCGAGAACAGTAAAAATGGAGGAGACCCGTTTTTTATCAATCGGGCTACGCATGCCGATGTGGTCAGCATTGGTGATCGGCACCATGATTGTCATGTCACTGTCTACAATACGCAATATGTAGAAATCGGCTCTGGTGCCGCCAAAATCCTTCGACTCAATCGCCTCGATCACGCCAATCCCCTGCGTCGGGTAGACGGCGTTATCACCAACTTTAAACATCTATTTACTCCTTAGGGCAAGGACCGAGTATATCAAATAAGACATTTTTCGTCAAGAAATGCCTTATAATAAGTATTTGTCGGCATTTTCAATCCGCCTGCATTGTTCCATCAGCCACTAAAGTGTTAGAATGACTTCCTTTCACAAGATGGAGACGACATTGCGTATTGCGATCATCGGCGCCGGGGCCCTCGGCCTGTATTACGGATCCCGCCTGCAAAAAGCGGGTGAAGATGTCCATTTCCTGCTGCGCCGCGACTATGAAGCGATCAGCAGCAAGGGTCTTTCTGTTGAATCAGTTGATGGCGACTTCCACCTGCAACCGGTGCAGGGCTACCGACAGAGTGCAGAAATTGGCGAGGTTGATCTGGTCCTGGTCGGCCTGAAAACCTTCAGCAACAAGCAGATGAATCAAATACTCAGGCCGCTGGTTGGTGACAAAACAACCATTCTGACCCTGCAGAACGGTCTCGGCAATGAGCAGGAACTGGCCAAGGCATTCCCGGCAGAGCAGATCATGGGGGGCGTCGCCTTTCTCTGCGCGAATCGCGGCGAACCGGGCACGGTCAGGCACCTCGGCCAGGGGGCAATCCGCATCGGCCACTATGCCGGCAGCAGAAGTGCGCAGGGTGAATTGATCGCGACACTGTTCAACCAGGCTGATATCAGCTGCGAATATGTCGATGATTTGCTTAAAGCCCGCTGGGAAAAACTGGTCTGGAACATTCCCTTTAACGGTCTGTGCGCCCTGACCTGCAAGACGGTCACCGATCTGCTGGCACATCCACCGACGCGGCAACTGGCGATCGACATCATGCAGGAGGTCGTTGCTGCCGGGAATGCCCAGAACATCAGTTCGCCGATAGAGAGTGCGCCGTTTATTGCTAAAATGATCACCGCGACCGAAACGATGACGGGCTATCGGCCAAGCATGATGATTGATCGCCTGGAGGGAAGGCCGCTTGAGCTGCAGTCCATATATGCCCTGCCGTTGCAGCGAGCGGCTGAAAAATCGGTCTACACCCCGAACATTCGCATGCTTTATGCCCTGCTAGAGCTGGGTGAGCCGGAATAGCTACCAGTAGAGGTTGAAGCCGCCTTTGACTTCACTGCTGAAAATGTCATGAATTTTGTTGCGGGTCGCTTCAACCACCAGGCTGCTGTTGACACCGAGCTGCCAGTTCAGAGCCGCACCGGCTTCAAGTGAGCTGAACTCTTCATCGCCTGCCAAATACTCAACCTGTCTGGCATCAAGCTTCAACTTTAACTTCGAGCCAAGGTGAGCCAGCAGGCCAACCGAGCCGCCGACACCGGCCATGTAGTTGTCCCGAAAATGATCCGAGAACAGCAGATCGGTTTCCAGCAGGACGAAAGACATCAGACGCTCGCTACCAAAGGTAAAACCGCCACCCGGATTCAAATTGTAAAGCAGACGCTCAAAACCGTCCGCGAACAGTTGCCGCTGCAAGCCGGTTTCAATCTTCCAGGAAACCGGCTTGTAAAAACGGTGCCGCGGCGCCAGGGAGATGATACTGATCAAGTCAAGAGACTGTAACCGGACTTTTTCCAGATCGCTGTAATAACGGACAACAACATTGGCAAAATCGATCTGTGATCCGGCGAGATATCCTTCATCAGCATCGAGAAGATTATGATAAGCCGGGCGCAGGCGGAACTCGGCGAAGGGCTCCTTCTCTACCTCACCATACTTCAGGGAAATACGATTCGACCCATGGCCTTGATCCGGTCGGGTCGGCACCGGCATCTCTGGAACGACCGGCCCCTTTGGGACCAGATAGCTGCGCTGCTTGAGCAACGAGAGATACCTTTGACTATATTCGGTTCTTTCCAGTTCATGTTTCAGATATTGAAATTCCAGCGTTTCAATCGCCAGGTCAAGAACACGGACCTTCGCCTCCATCTTTATTTCGCTCGCCGTGACCGCTTCCGGCGCTTCCTCGCCTTGCAGCAACTGGCTGGCCAGATCTTTTTCTGCCGCCGACATATGCTCAATAATCCAGCCTATACGGGTCGCTTTTGACGGTCGATATTCGGCGCTGGCGATGACGCCGTTTTTCTCTAACAGCCGCACCGTATCGACCGGGATGACCCACGGTCTCGCCTGGTCGACCAGTTGCAATGACGGGCGGGCCACATCGAAAAGAAACAGTAACTGATAGGCGCAGTTTTCATCGAAGAAGAAGTAATCGGAATAGACCTCTTTCAGTTCCCAGATGTGATTAAACATCCGGGACATCTCTCTGGCATCGAGATTCAGGTCATATTCCCAGATGTCGCGCCGTTCGAGATCGTTATACTGCTTAAGCTTTGCGTAGTATGGAAGGGTCGAATAAAAGCCTTTATAGAAGCCGAGGAGACCCTTGATCGCAAAGGCCACACCATTTTTCTCTTGAGTAAAAGCCGAGTAATTCAGGGCATG
>JBFFPW010000150.1:0-4685 GCA_041573815.1 Desulfuromonadales bacterium | reverse complement strand
CTGAATTGGCTGATCAGATCGATCTTGAGCGTGCCAAAGCTGCTTTTGATCGTGCCGAACAGGCATTGAGAACCCTCTCTCCTGAAGAGAAGGAGTTCAAGGTTATGGAAGCAGCACTTGAGCGTGCCGTTATCCGGATGCAGGTTGCTGGTAAAGGTCACTAAGTATCGGCAGTTATAGTTAAAGCTAAAAGGGCGGTCCATGCGGACCGCCCTTTTTTATTTGTTGAACAAGATGTAGATTCAGGTTTTAAAAAAATCAGGCAGAACCAAAAACCCGTTGCAGAAGCTCGGTCGTTCTTTTAAGCGGGTCAGTCCTTATCGCTTTTTCTTCCCGGGCAAGGTAATAGAAAATGCCATCGATCCCCCTATCAATCACATAGGTTGTCAGGTCAGCCTTGACGTCGGGAACAAAAGGGAGTGCCTGGTATTTGCCGATCGCCCGATCATAGGATTTGATTGCCCCGACTTGCGACAGGCTGTTTGTCACCACCGGGTGCATTTCCCTGGTCAATGCCGGGCTCATTTTTTGTTGAAAATAGCGGGTGGCCGCATCGTCCGGGCCATTATAGATGGTCATGATGTCGCTGAAGGACATTTCACGAATAGCTTGCCAGAATATTTTTTTGGCCTTCGGGGCGGCCACTTCAGCGGCCCGGTTCAGCTTCAGCTCCAGATCGTCAAGCAGGTAAGCCATGCCAAGGTCATCAAGGGTGCGTTGAACTTTCTGCAGTTTTTTCGGCAACGGAATATGAACAGCCGGGTCCAGGTTGAATCCATCCTTACCACCGAGTTGGACAACAACATTGGCGGTACCAACCTTCAGGGCATCCTTGAGACCGAGACCAATCTCTTCGGTCGTTAACGGTCGTTGGCTGGATAGTGCACTGTTCAGGATGCTGGAACTCTGTTGCCAGAACTGCGACTGGTTCTCAACACAACCGAAAAGGACCAGAAGAAAAAAGCTACTGATAAAAATTTTCATAAAATAACTATTCAGAATCCTGCCGCCTGTCTTCACCGGACCTTCGCTCGGTACCGGTACGGCGCTCATCCGAATGCGCATTCGGATCATTCGCTTCCCGTCTCTCATCGTCAGTACGTCTCTCATCACCAGAACGCTCAGGTTTATCAGTCATTGATCCCTCCTTGTCGCTTTCGGGGAAAAAGGTAAAGATTTTGTGCGGCTATCGCATAAAAACAGTGTCAGCTGCAACTCTAACAGAAAAATAAAATTCTTCAGGAAAATATATAAGGCCATGAATTGAGGATCGGGACAAGTCAACGGCTCGGTATTCAGAACAGTTGCCCCGGTGCAAGCGTCAAAGGTATTGCTGAATGTTGGCCAGTGACCGGTCGAGCTCATCGTTGGAATGGGCTTCGAGGGTCATGGTTGGTTTTTGATCCAACCCGTTGACCAGACGAAACAGTTCCGCGAAATCGATATCGCCCTCACCAATTGGCCGATGTTCATCCCTTTGGCCGGTGTTGTCATGCAGGTGTAAATGGTTTATGCGATGACCAAGAGTAGAAAACCAGTCAGCAAGCGAAGTCTTGGAAAAAAGGCGCCAGTGCCCGACATCGAAACAGTGCCCGAGGCGGGGTGAATCGATTCGGTCGAGCAGGTCAAGCAGGGTGCCGGGGTGCTTTTCAAAAATGTTTTCCAGGGACAGGTTCAGCTCGTACTCCTCTGCCAGTTCAATCATCGCCGGCCAGAACTGCAGCGAGGCATCGAGCCAGAGGTGATCCATGCCGCCATATTTCCAGTATTCATAACCGGGATGGAAAACAATGGTTCTCGCACCGAGGCGTGAGGATGCGGCGATCGTCTGACGAAAACGGATGGCTGTTGCTTCGAAAACATAAGGCTCAATGGCGCCGGGATTCAAGTCAAAAAAAGGTGCATGAACAGTTACTGCCAGGCCGGCATCCGATAATTGTGATGATGCCCGATCGATAAGCTCCGGGTCGAGCTGGTCAAGATCAGGTCCTTTAAAACCAATCTCCGGTTGCAGCTGACGTTCCACGACCATCGGCAACAGTTCATCAAGCTGCGGATAAGGAATATGGACATGTAGATGTTCAGACATAGCCACCCTTGCTCGAGGCAATCTTTTCCAGATTGTCGATTGATGCCGGTTCGCCGAGGGTTATCAGGATGTCGCCGGATTCAATAATCGTATCCGATGCTGGATTGAAATGCATTTGGCCATCGTCCTTTTTTATGCCGACAATGATGATGCCGAGTTCCTTACGAATACCGGAGGCGACGAGGTCCTTACCGACCAGGGCCGAGTCGGCAGCAACCCGCGATTCTTCCAGCTGCAGTTCGTAGTTCTTGCCAGCCGTGGCAATTTCAATGAAGTCAACAACCGATGGCCGCAGAATAGCCTGGGCCATCCGCGCCGCACCCATGACATAAGGTGAAATGACCTTGGTGGCCCCGGCCCGCTTCAGTTTTGTTTCCGATGCTTCCTCGCTGGCCCGGGCCAGAATGAATAAGTCCGGGTTGAGGCCGCGAGCCGTCAGAGTAATATAGACGTTGGCGGTATCGGAGGTGACCGCTGTGATCAACCCCTTGGCGGAGCGGATGCCGGCTTTAATCAGTGTTTCATCAACCGTGGCGTCGCCATTGACGAAAAGAGGCCCTTCACGGTTCAGGCGTTCAACCTTGTGAGGCTCATTCTCGACAACCACGAAAGGAACCGGTTTCGCTTCAAGTTCGCGGCAGATATGCGTGCCGATCCGTCCGTAGCCACAGATAATATAGTGATTTTTAAGTTTGGAGATATTCTTTTCCAATTTTTTTCTCCCCAGAATTGAGCGAAGTTGGCCTTCGACCATGAACTGGACCATGGAACCGGCGCCGTATGCAATAAAACTGACGCCAAAAATGATAAGAGCAATAGTGAAAAGACGGCCGGACGGGCTGAGGGGCAAAACCTCTTCGAAGCCGACCGTTGAAACGGTAATAACGGTCATGTAAAGGGAATCGAGAACAGACCATCCCTCGATCGCTGCGTAGCCACCAGTCCCGATGAATAGCAGGCCGACCAGGAAAAAAAGAGAAATGCGTAAGTTACGGGTCGGGTTCATAAAAGCTCCTGATACTAGGCGGAGTTTATCGTGTCAAAGCGTATATATCAAGAGCTTGATTGTTGATATATACAGGCAAGAAACAACTTGACAAACTTTGTATACTGTATACAATTTTGACTATTCAATTTAATGGAGGTAGTAGGGTGAAAAAGAAGCCGATTGAGCATCATCAGACACTGCGGGAAAAGATTCTCGAAACGATTCGCGAATCAATTCTCAAGGGGCAGTTGAAGCCGGGTGAGAAGGTTGCCGAGCCGGAACTGGCCGAGCGCTTCGGTATCAGCCGCACTCCGATCCGCGAAGCATTCCGCCAGCTGGAAAGCGAAGGGTATCTGACGGTCATTCCGCGCAAGGGTGCAGTTGTCACAGCCCTTTCCGAGCGGGCCGTTGAAGAATTTTACGCCATTAAATCGATCCTTGAAGGCTACGCCGCGCAGATGGCCGCCGAGAACATGGACGACAAGGATATTGAAAAACTCGAAGCGATCAACCAGAGGCTTCAGGAATTGGCAGACGAGGGTGATGTAAAGACCTTCTTCCGGGTCCATAACGAGTTTCATGAAGTCTTTATTCGTGCCGCCGGTAACGAAAAACTGCTGGAGTTGATTAACCAGCTGATGCTTAAATTCAACCGCTTCCGTCTGGCCTCCCTCTCCCTCCCCGGTCGGATGGAAATATCGGTGAAGGAGCATGAGAAAATTATCAAGGCGTTCAAGCGCAAGGATGGTTCGCAGGCCGATAACCTGGTCAGAAAAACCGCCTCGTTCGGTGGGCAGGTCCTGATCCAGAGCATGGCCCAGTCGGAGGGGCGCGAAGCAGAAAGCGATATTCTGAAAAAGGTTGTCGATGTCTGATCTTCGCTAAAATTATTCAACACTCTAAAGCCCTGTTGCGCAGTTGAAAAAAAATGCAACGGGGCTTTGCTTTTCAGGTTTCTTCGGTTATGATACGCCGCAATCTAGATAGAAGAAGGAGATATTCAATGAAAAAACTGATCCTGTTTTTGGCCTGCCTGGTACTCGTTCCTCTTACGGCCCAAGCAACGACATTGGCCCTCGATTTTAATGACGACAGCGCCGAGGTCCGCTTCGACGTTCTGCTGACCGGCGACGATTACGGCAAGTCTATTTTCGGTGGTCGCTATCTGTACAATGATGACGAAGAGACCGAGATGATCGGCGTTGAACTGAAATTCGTCGGTGATCCTGGTGCCGTTCCCGGCCTTGAAGTTGGCGCCGGCTTTATTGGCTATATCGGCGAGTCACACGATGTTTTTGACTACAGCAATGTCGGTGTTGCCCTGATGGCTGATTATTCGCCTGCGACCATGCAGGGGCTCGGCTTCTCGGGTCGTCTGGTCTATTCTCCCGACATCTTCTCGTGGCAGGATTCAGACGGCATGTTTGAGTACAACCTCCGTGTCAGTTACGCCATCACCCCGAAGGTCAGGGTTTATATCGGTTACCAGGACATTGAAGCTGAAGTTGATGGTTTCCGTCAGGATGTCGATATTGATGAAGATGCCCGGGTCGGATTGCAGGTTCGTTTCTAGAATTGAACCGACATAAAGAATTTAAAAACGCGCCT
>JBFFPW010000149.1:0-4690 GCA_041573815.1 Desulfuromonadales bacterium | reverse complement strand
TCTCCTGCGGAGGGCCTTTTTTGTGCAGTTGTTATTGCTTTTATTGGACTAAGGTTGATGGGAAATCGACTTGAGTCGATTACATTTCGTCTTCGTAGCGGTTGCGGCGAGTTGTCATTCGAGGCCGCGGGCTGACATGTGACCACGTAAGGTCTATTGGATTAGTCAAAGACTTGAAATCTTGTCATTCCCGACACCGATCGAGAATCCACTATAATTTATTATTGATACAAGGGGGGGCAGATGCTCATTCAATAAAGCGTCTGACCCTGAACTATCCCCCACGTCTCCTCAATTCCCCCTGCACCAGCTTCTTCTGCTGTGGTTTTAATTTTCTTGAAATAATCAGGTTGTTAAGGTCGTTGGTTTTGAGTTGCGGCAGGAACAGGGTGAACCAGATATCAGGTGTGTTCCGGTTCTTGAGGATTGCCATCCGCAGGTTCGGACGATTCTTCCATTTGGAATGCCGGGCTATAGCTGAAATGGAGTCTGCTTTGGCTTTAGAACTGTTGATGAATTGAAGAATTGCGACTTCCTTGAGTCTCGAGTTGTTCAGGCAGGCGGAGACGAGTCTTGAGTCGCCTTCCTTGAGGATTGCCCCGACAACATCGGCGGTTGCTCGGCGTGAAAGGGTGATCTTGTTGCCAAGTTCGACTTCCGGTAGTCTCTGAATAATCGTGCGCTCGGCTGATATTTTCTGATCCGGAGTCACCCCTGGCATAAAGCAGAGGTCAACCAGTTCGAACAGGTAGAGATGTGGCAGCAGTGACAGGGTGATCGGTCCGGGAGTGTTCGGGTTTTTGACCAAAGCTTTTTTGAGCTGGCGGCTCTGGTTCTGCTGTTCGTAATTGTAGATCGACCTGAGCAGGTCTTCGGTCAGGTCGACTCGCTTGAGCAGGGCCAGCAGGTGGTCTTCATTGAGATTTTTGTTTTTAAGGGTGGTGCGCAGGACTTCCGAAGCTGGATCGTTGATGACCTGAAAAAGTTCCTCAACGCCGGCTGTCAGGGCATGGTGAAGTCTTTTCGCCAACTCCGGATCAAGTTTTTGCAGTTCCGGTCTGTTCATAGCATCCAGTGGTCTGGCCGATATCAGGTTGGTCTGGCTTGCTCGTCGAAGAAGCCATATTCTTCCAGGAAACTGTTTTTGAAGTCAGTATAGTTGTTGTTCTCGATGGCGGTTCTCGCTTCGGCGACCATGTTGAGATAGAAACGGACATTATGGATGGCCGAGAGGGTCGCCGAAAGAACTTCATTGGCGTTGAACAGGTGATGCAGGTAGGCGCGGGTGAAGTTCTGGCAGCAATAGCAGTCGCAAGAAGGATCAACCGGGTAAAAGTCACGGCGATATTTTCGATTCGTTAAGCGGATCTTGCCCCGTTTGGTGAAAAGGGTAGCGCTGCGGGCGTAACGGGTCGGAATAACGCAATCGAACATGTCCATACCGCGGTCAATGCTCTCGAGAATGTCCTCCGGCAGGCCAACACCCATCAGGTAGCGTGGTTTGTTCTCCGGCAGGAACGGCTCGGTGTAATCCACAACCTTTTTAAGTAGCTCCAGGCCCTCACCAACCGAGACGCCACCGATGGCGTATCCGGGGAAATCCATTTTTGTGAGCTCTTCACCGCACTCGCGGCGCAGGTCTTCATAGACGGATCCCTGAACAATGCCGAACAGGGCTTGATCTTCACGGCCATGTGCTTTCAGGCACTCTTCAGCCCAGCGCAGGGTTTTTTTAATCGATTTGGCAGCGTAATCGTGGGTGGCCGGGTAAGGAATACATTCGTCAAAGGCCATGATGATGTCGGCGCCGAGGCGGTTCTGGATCTGCGTTGCCTCTTTCGGGCCGAGGAATGTTTCGTCGCCAGTCACTTCATTGCGGAACCGGACCCCATCTTCACCAATATTCTTTTTGGGTAGAGAGAAAACCTGGAAGCCACCACTGTCGGTCAGAATCGGTTTATGCCAGTTCATGAAAGAATGCAGGCCGCCAGCTTTCTCAATCAATCCTTCACCCGGCTTAAGATGCAGGTGGTAGGTGTTGGAGAGGATGATCTGGGCATCAGTTTCGTCAACCTGGGCCGGTGTCATAGCTTTCACGGCGGCGTGGGTGCCAACCGGCATGAAGATCGGCGTTTCGATAACCCCGTGCGGAGTTGTCACTCGGCCACGTCGGGCGCGGGATGTTTTATCTTTATTTATCAGTTCAAATTGCAGCATCTAGGATTGACCAATATCGCTTTTAAGGATTAATAAAACTGTATGCGGCGGACAATATCAGATGCTTATTGCCACTGCAACAGAAACCGGAGTTCGGAACGCGAGTTTCTTTCATTAAAAAGACAAGTTTAAAGGTGTGGAAAATACCAGTAATGATGCAACTTAACACCGTTTGAAAAGTGTATACTGTGTGCAATTTTTCGGTTGACATGTCGCGAGTGCGAATGGTACTTAAAACAAGTTTTAGTTGTATTAAAAAGAACTTTTTTATGACCGATCATAGCGCACAGAACCACTTGCTATTTTGTTTTTTGTTGGTACTTTCATCATTTCCATTCCGCTTGTCCGAATGGATAACCTGAGATTCTTCTTTATATAGTACAGGCTTTCCCGGATAGTCCACCCTGCTGCCGGGAATTAATATTTGGTGGGGATTCACTATTAGACCCGCGAATCAAATGAATAGATTCGCAATTAACGTCACAAGGGAAGAAATATGATTCTGACGCAAAGTTCTGTGGGGAGAAAGATCTTGGTGGCGGTAACCGGCCTTATGCTGGTTGCTTTCATCTGTATTCACCTGCTCGGGAACCTGTCGCTCTTCGCTGGCGCCGATGCGATCAATACCTATGCTGAAAAACTGCATAGTCTTGGTCCGGTTGTCTGGATTTTTAGAGCAGCAATGTTGGGGATTTTTGCAGTTCACGTTATTTTTGCCGTGCAGCTGACCATCGAAAATGCCTCGGCCCGTCCTGAAGCGTACATGCAGAAAGTGAATGAAGAAGCGACTTTCATGAGCCGGTCGATGATCGTAACCGGTTGTGTTCTGTTGCTTTTCGTTATCTATCACATTCTGCACTTCACCGCACGAGTTGTCGGTGTTGAAAATGTTGAGACCCTGGTTGACTCTGCCGGCCGTTTCGATGTTTACACCATGGTTGTTCAGAGCTTCAACAGTGCCTTCATTGCCGGTGGTTACATTATCGCAATGATCTGCCTGTTCCTGCATCTGGCCCACGGTGTTGGCAGCTTCTTCCAGACGCTCGGCCTGACCAATGACAGCACGTTTGATGTTGTTGGCAAACTTGGTAAGGTCGTCTCCATCGTACTTCTAGTCGGTTATGTCGCAGTTGTTATCTGCGGCGTAGCTAAATAGATAGGGGGTAACACAGTGATACTCGACGGTAAATGTCCAACAGGACCAATTCAGGAAAGCTGGGACAAGCACCGCTTCGACATGAAGCTGGTCAACCCGGCCAACAAGCGTAAGTACAAAATCCTCGTCGTTGGTACCGGCCTCGCCGGTGGCGCTGCTGCTGCTTCTCTGGGTGAACTCGGTTACAATGTTGAAGCTTTCTGCTATCAGGATAGCTCGCGCCGGGCGCACTCGATTGCTGCACAGGGTGGCATCAACGCTGCTAAAAACTATCCGAATGACGGCGACAGCATCTATCGCCTCTTCTATGACACCATCAAGGGTGGCGACTTCCGTGCCCGTGAGGCCGACGTTTGGCGTCTGGCTCAAGTGTCGAACAACATCATCGACCAGTGTGTCGCCCAGGGCGTGCCGTTTGCCCGTGACTATGCCGGCTACCTCGACAACCGTTCTTTCGGTGGTGCTCAGGTTTCCCGTACATTTTATGCGCGCGGCCAGACCGGTCAGCAGCTGCTGCTCGGGGCCTATCAGGCTCTGATGCGTCAGGTTAAAGCAGGTTCGGTCAAGTTGTACAACCGCCGTGAAATGGTTGACCTGGTTGTTGTCGACGGTGTTGCCAAAGGTATTACCGTTCGTAACCTGGTCTCCGGTGAGATTGAATCTTACTGGGGTGATGCCGTCATCCTGGCAACCGGTGGTTATGTCAACGTCTTCTACCTGTCGACAAACGCCATGGGTTGCAGTGTTACTGCCGCTTGGAAAGCTGCCAAAAAAGGCGCTTATTTTGCTAACCCCTGTTACACCCAGATTCACCCGACCTGTATTCCGCAGACCGGTGATCATCAGTCGAAGTTGACCCTGATGTCCGAATCTCTGCGTAACGACGGTCGTTGCTGGGTTCCGAAAAAGAAGGAAGATTGCGATAAGCCGGCAGCTGAAGTTGCTGACGAAGATCGTGATTATTATCTGGAGCGGAAGTATCCATCCTACGGCAACCTGGCTCCGCGTGATATTGCATCACGTGCAGCCAAAGAGCAGTGTGATGACGAACGTGGCGTCGGACCGGGCAAGCGGGGTGTTTACCTTGACTTCCAGTCGTCAATCGATCGCCTGAGTGAAGACACAATCCGCGAGCGTTACGGCAACCTGTTCCAGATGTATGAAAAAATTACCGATGAGAATGCTTACAAGCAGCCGATGCGTATCTATCCGGCACCGCACTATTCAATGGGCGGTCTCTGGGTTGATTACAACTGCATGAGTAACCTGCCGGGTCTGTTTGTTCTCGGTGAGGCCAACTTCTCGGTCCACGGTGCC
>JBFFPW010000148.1:0-4702 GCA_041573815.1 Desulfuromonadales bacterium | reverse complement strand
GTCCGGTTAGCTGTTGTCTCACCGGAGCATAAGGTTGCCGATATCTCTTTTAATCTGCAACAGATGCAGGATGCTGTCGTCCGGCTGGAGAAAGAAGGCTGCCAGATTGCCGTTTTCCCGGAGCTCGGTTTGACCTCCTACAGTTGCGGCGACCTGTTTTTTCAATCGAGTTTATTGGCCGGAGTACAGGACGCGCTCTGTTCACTGGCCGAGACAAGTAAGAAAAGTGGTGTCACGCTGATCGTCGGGGCTCCACTCTCGCTTGATGGCCGACTTTTTAACTGTGCTGTTCTTGTTTCCGCCGGTTCAATTTGCGGCATCGTTCCCAAAACTTTCCTCCCGAACAGCAACGAGTTTTACGAAGAGCGTTGGTTCTCTTCAGCCTATGATGCTGTTGCCGATGACGTTGTCATAAACGGCGTCTCCATCCCCTTCGGGACTGACCTCCTGTTCCGGGCTGAAAACATGCCGGAGTGTGTGATCGGTCTTGAAATCTGCGAGGACGCCTGGGTGGCGAATCCTCCGAGTGGCCAACAGGCGTTGCAGGGTGCCAACCTGCTGGTTAACCTTTCGGCCAGTCCGGAGATTTTAGGCAAGGAGGATTACCGCCGGGAGCTGGTACGTTCACAATCAGGGCGCTGCCTGGCCGCCTATGCTTATGCTTCGGCCGGCCCGGGTGAATCGAGCACCGATCTGGTCTTTTCAGGCCATTCGCTGATTGCCGAAAACGGCATGGTTCTCGCTGAAAGTGAACGATTCTCTTTTAGCACCCAGTCGGCCGTCGCCGACATCGATATTGAGCGCCTGGTCAGTGAACGGCATCGCAATAACAGCTTTGCTGACGGTCTGTTTGAACCGCGTGGCCGGGTCGTCAATTTCCAGATTTCAGATGTTGTGGCCAATGGAATTAAACGGCCGATGTCGCAGACCCCGTTCGTTCCGACACAAGATGCGGATCGTTGTCGGCGCTGCAGCGAGATCTTTTCTCTGCAGACCACCGGCCTGGCAAAACGTCTGAGGCATACCGGTTCAAGTCAGGCTGTCATCGGTATTTCCGGTGGTCTGGATTCAACCCTGGCGTTGCTGGTGACGGCCAAGGCTTTTGGGAAACTTGATCTCGATTTGGGTGGAATTCATGCGGTGACCATGCCCGGGTTCGGGACGACTGATCGGACCCGCAATAATGCTGTCAAGTTAGCTGAACTTCTTGGCTGCAGTCTGCGGGTCATTCCCATTGACTCGGCGGTATCGACCCATTTCAGTGATATCGGACATGACCCGGATAGCCACGACATTGTTTTTGAAAATGCCCAGGCCCGTGAGCGGACCCAGATCCTTATGGACCTTGCTAACAAGGTTGGTGGCATGGTTGTCGGTACCGGCGATCTGTCGGAGCTCGCCCTTGGCTGGTGCACCTATAACGCTGACCATATGTCGATGTACGGAGTAAATTCCGGAGTGCCGAAAACACTGGTTCGTTACCTGGTCGACTGGTGTGCCGACACCCAGTTTAGTGGTGAAGCTTCAGCGGTCCTGCAAGATATCTCTGCGACCCCGGTTTCACCTGAGTTACTGCCGCCCGATGCGAACGGTGATATTCAGCAGAAAACCGAAGAGACAATCGGTCCGTATCTGTTGCATGATTATTTTCTCTACCACGTTGTTCGTCTGCAGTATTCGCCTGAAAAAATATTTTATCAGGCCTGTCAGGTTTTCGCTGATAGTTTCACGCCGCCGGATATCATGCAATGGCTGGAGAACTTTTACCGGCGTTTTTTCAGTCAACAATTCAAGCGTTCCTGTCTTCCGGATGGCCCAAAAGTCGGTAGTGTTGCCCTTTCGCCACGCGGTGACTGGCGGATGCCGAGCGATGCGTCCCCGAATGTCTGGCTTGATCAGTTGTCAGCTCTGAAAAAAGAGCTCGGTCTGAAGTGAGTTGTTTATGACTGACGGAGTACAGATGGACAACGACCGTCCGTTGACGCCGGGGACACTTTATGTCGTCGCGACCCCGATCGGCAATCTTGAAGATATGACGTTTCGGGCTTTGCGTATTTTAAAAAATGTCGACCTGATTGCTGCAGAAGATACCCGGCACAGTCGCAAGCTGTGCAATTATTACGCGGTCAGTACCCCGATGACGTCATATTTTGCCCATAATGAAGGGACCAAGGGCGAAAGAATTGTCAGTAAATTACAGCAAGGTGCAACTGTTGCCCTGATTACCGATGCCGGAACACCGGCGATATCGGACCCCGGTTATCTCCTGGTCAAGCGTTGTCGTGAGGCGAATCTCAGGGTTGAATGTGTGCCGGGCCCATCAGCCCTTGTCGGAGCGCTTTCGATCTCGGGGCTGCCTTCAGAACAGTTCTTCTTTACCGGTTTCCTGCCAGCTAAACCCGCGGCGCGACGCAAGAAAATCAGGGAATACTTGAATGAAGTTCAGACTGTTGTATGCTATGAAAGTCCGCGGCGACTCCTGAAGACCCTGGAGATTATGCAGGAAGAACTGGGGGCTGACAGAGGGGTTGCAGTTGTCCGTGAACTGACCAAGATGCATGAAGAATTAATCGCCGGAACGCTGGCGGAAGTGAGCAGACAATTACGTGAAAAGGGTGTTCGGGGCGAAATCGTTTTGCTTCTCGCCCCTGCGGCACAAAAAGTGCAAAATGAGTCGGTACGTGAGGCTCTGATGCGGGTTCAGGCTGAGACCGGACTGCCGATGCGGCAAGTGGTTAAACAGGTCGCCAGGCAGTTTGGTTTGCCCGGGAGCGACGTTTACAAGGAAAGTTTGCAGATTCGTAGCACGGAGGGGCATTAATGGAAGCAAAAAGAAAAATTCTTCTGATTGACGATCATGATTCGGTGTTGAAACTTCTTGAGGCCGTACTCAAGGTGCGCAACTATGAAGTCTGTTATGCCTCCAGTGGGGCCGAGGGTCTGGAAATGGCTCAGAAGGAATCACCCGATCTTGTCCTGCTTGATGTGATGATGCCGGGTATGGACGGATTCAAGGTCTGTCAGGCATTAAAGCAG
Source organism: Desulfuromonadales bacterium (assembly GCA_041573815.1). GTDB lineage: Bacteria > Desulfobacterota > Desulfuromonadia > Desulfuromonadales > UBA2294 > BM707. Next base: position 1,666 of record JBFFPW010000148.1, on the reverse strand, counting down.
GCTGAAGCCACCAAGAGCATCCCGGTGGTCTTCCTGACGGCTCGTGGCGAGGATACTGATCGTGAGATGGGGCAGCGGGTTGGTGGTGAAGGTTTTATCAAAAAACCGTTCCGGAGCAGCGATCTGATGACGACGATTTCCGAGCTGATCTGACGCGACTTCAATACCGAACTTCGAAAGAGAGGAACTCGCCGCTGGCGGGCTCCCAGTGTAACTCAATATTTTCAACCTGTGCTGATGGGGGACCCTGTCGGCACTTTTCTATCACCTGATGTATCGTTTCCTCTTCACCCGCAAAAAGTGCTTCCACTGAGCCATTTGGCAGATTGCGTACCCAGCCCGTCAGCTTTGCGGTGCTGGCCTGTTCTCTGGTGAAGGCGCGGAACCAGACACCTTGTACCCGGCCATGGAAGATCACCCTGACCTGTTTATTCATCGTCCGCCTCTCCACGCTCGACCAGCTGAAGAAAATCGTCTTCAGAGAAAACCTTGATGCCGAGCTGCCGGGCCTTTTCAAGTTTGCTGCCGGCACCGGGACCAGCAACGACCAGGCTGGTTTTTTTACTGACCGATCCTGAGGCTCGTCCGCCCAACCGCTCCACTATACTCTCGGCTTCTTTTCTTGACATTTTTTCAAGGCTGCCGGTGATAACAACCGTCTCGCCGTTCAGTGGGCCATCCTGCTGAACGACAGCTTCTGCCGTCGGCTCGACGCCAGACGCAGCCAGTTTTTCAATCAGGGCTATGCTCTCGGGTTTGCCAAAATATTCGGCAATGGAGTCAGTGACCTTGCCGCCGATTTCATGGATGTTTCGCAGGGTCTCTTCGCTGGCCTGACCGATCGCCATCAGCGAATTGAATCTTTTGGCGAGAATGCGGGCTGTATGTTCGCCGACATGGCGGATGCCAAGGCCAAACAGGAGCCGGGAGAGGGGGCGGCTACGACTTTCGTCAATGGCGGCCAGCAGCTTGTTGGCCAGGACATCTCCCATCCGCTCCATGGCAAAGAGATCATCTTTCTCCAGGCGATAGATATCGGCCGGATCGTTGATCTTCCCCTGACTGATCAATTGTTGTAACTGTTTTTCGCCGAGTCCGGCGATGTCCATGGCGTTTTTTGAGACGAAATGTTTGAGTCTCTCGATTTTCTGGGCCGGGCAGGCCAGGTTGGTGCAGCGCGGTACAACTTCACCTGCCTGTTTGCTGACCGGCGCCGCGCATTCCGGGCAGGAGTGTGGCAGTGGCACCTCTTCTTCAGCTCCGGAGCGCTTCTCAGTCAAGACCTTAACGACATCGGGAATGACATCTCCGGCCCGTTCAACGACCACGTGATCGCCAATCCGGACATCGAGTCGCGAGATCTCATCCCAGTTGTGCAAGCTCGCCCTGGAAACGGTCACCCCGCTGACATCAACCGGCTTGAGATGCGCCCCCGGGGTGATGGCGCCGGTGCGGCCAACCTGCAGACCAATATTCTCGACGAGGGTAATGGCCTGGCGGGGTGGAAATTTGAAGGCTATTGCCCAGCGGGGAGCACGACTCAGTTCTCCCAATTCCTGTTGCAGGGAGAGGTCGTTTACCTTGATAACAACGCCGTCAATTTCGTACGGTAAACGGTCTCTCTCTTCGAGCAGCCGATTGTAGCAGGCAATAACATTATCAGCCC
>JBFFPW010000147.1:0-4712 GCA_041573815.1 Desulfuromonadales bacterium | reverse complement strand
CAGCGTGCCGCAAAAGCTGGTGGGTTGTTAATCCACGCTTTTCGACCGAGACATAGATGTGCTCCCCTTCGCCGCAGGGCTGATAGAGGGGGATCTCTTCAACCAGGAAGTCTTCCGGCGATTCCTTGATACTGCCGCCTGTTCCTTCAATGTCGCTGGTCAGGTAGTTGTTAATCATTGCCGGCTCGTGCCCAGCGGGTGCGAAACCCGGCCCTGATGTCAGGTTGTGGAAGTTCCTTCAATGGCAGCCCCGGCTCTCGTTGATAATGCATAAAATAAATCGGTTGTCCGCGATCAAGGAAGCGCTGCATGTATTTTGAGACCGGATAGCCGGGCATTTCGATCTGCCATGGCGAGGCGAGGCAGTTTTTGTAGCCATGTACTGTCGGAAGCGTTTCAGCGACCTGTTCGGCATAGTCGGTAAAATCGGTGCTGAAGAAAAAATCTGCTTCCGGCTGGAGGTAGTGCAGAAGTATTTCGAGGAATGTATTATTAACCAGACGTCGGGAACGGTGGCGTTTTTTTGGCCAGGGGTCGGGACAATTGATATAGACGCCAACCAGCGATTCCTTTTCGATATAGTGCAGGAGCAGATAACGGGCTTCAATCCGCATGACCAGAACGTTGTCGAGTTCGAGTTCTTCAATTTTCTTGCAGGTCTTGTAACAGCCCTTGTTGTAGATATCGATCGCCAGAAAATTTTTATCCCGGTTTGCTGCCGCGAGTTCAGCAATGAAATGTCCGATTCCGCAGCCGATTTCGAGGGCCAAAGGCCGCTGGACAGGGAACCGTTCTGCCAGATCAGTTGGTGAATGCAACTGATCCTCGTCGACAAAAAATGGGGATTTTATTTCAATTGTTCTCTGTGTCATGGCAAGTTACGTTACTTTCGGGTATGAAGAAAATCAGCTAAAGACTTGCGTTCCTCGTCTTTAAGATGTTTGAAACTCGGCATGACAGAGTCGGGGTTCGATAATTTCGGATTCAGCAATATCTGCTCGATCTGGAAAACCGTTAGCCTCGAGCCCACCTTGTCGAGAGCCGGACCAAGAGTGCCGCCGTCGCCTTCAAAAGCATGACAACCCTTGCACCCTTGAGATAAAAGAAGGCTCCGGGCGGATATTTCTTCGGCTGGCAGTGTGCTGCTGCCGAGCACGATCAACGTTGTCACAATAATGAGAATGCGAGAAATCATCAATGAGCCACTTTTCGTTTCGTCTTTCCGGATTAAAACCTGCGCAGCAAGAATACTTGAAAATACGATTTTTTCCAAACGATTATCGCCTGTAAATGGTTGCATTCTTACAGTTTCATCGCTACCCTTAAAACCTGTTTTCACGCAATAACACTTTGGTCCTGAATGCAAAGGAGAGAGAGTATGCTGATAGTCATGACCCATGATGCGACGGATGCGCAGATTGATGCAGTTGAACAGGCTGTCGCAGCAATGGGGCTTCGGGCTGAGCCGATTCCCGGCAGCTTGCGGACCGCGATCGGCGTTCTCGGCAACCAGGGGTATGTTGATGATACGACAATTCGTGAGCTCCCCGGGGTGCGTGAAGTTATTCACGTCAGTAAACCGTATAAGCTTGTTTCACGGGACTTTCATCCGGCTCCGACAGTCGTCGAGGTTTCCGGGGTTCTGATCGGCGAGGGGCACCGTCCGGTCGTTATGGCGGGTCCCTGCTCGATAGAGAGTGAAGAACAGATTCATGCAGCGGCCTCTCAGGTGAAGAAAGCCGGCGCCCGGATCCTGCGCGGTGGCGCATTTAAGCCGCGGACCGGACCGCATTCGTTTCAGGGACTTGGTGTTGATGGACTCAAGATGCTCCGTCAAGCGGGCGATGCCGAAAACATTCCGGTGGTAACCGAGGTGATGCGGATCGATCAACTCGATGATGTTTGCCGCTATGCCGATATGTTACAGATCGGTGCCCGAAATATGCAGAACTTTGATCTCCTCAAGGAAGTTGGCCGTCTTGATATGCCGGTTTTGCTCAAGCGTGGCATGAGTGCGACAATTGAGGAGTTCCTGGCGGCCGCCGAGTATCTATTGGCCGAAGGCAACAGCCGGGTCGTTCTCTGTGAACGAGGGATCCGGACGTTTGAAAAGGCGACCCGCAATACACTTGATCTTTCAGTTGTTCCGCTCATTCGTGAAATGTCACATCTGCCGATTATCGTTGATCCGAGCCACGCAACCGGCAAGAGGTCGCTGGTTCCGGTCATGAGCAAGGCAGCGTTGGTCGCTGGCGCCAATGGGATCATGGTTGAGGTTCACCCCGACCCGGATAAGGCTCTTTGTGATGGTGCCCAGAGTCTGCCCGGTAATGATTTCGCTGCGTTTATGGTCGAGATTGATACCCTTCTTGATTTTCTTTAACAGGGATTAAACTCCGAACAGACGGATCAGGCTGATTTCCGGCGGACAGAAAAAGCGGATCGGCAGAATACTTGTGCCGATGCCCCGGCTGACGTAAAGGGGAACTTTTGCCTGTCCGACATGATAAAGGCCGCTGACATATGGGTCGGAATGTCGTGGCAGGTGCAAGGGCTTCATCCATGGCAGTCTGACCTGACCGCCATGGGTATGACCACAAAGAATCAGGTCTGTTTTGCTCTCCAGTAGTTCATGTTGAAAAGCGGGTACATGTGAGAGGGCGATATTGAGGTGGTCTGTATTGGCGTCGATGTTGAGTTGTTGGACACTGTTTGAAGAGGACGGGAAATCGATGCCAAGAAGTGAAACCGGGATTCCGTTCCAGTTAATATCGGCTCGTTGATTGATGAGGAGTTCGACACCGGAGCGCCGAAACTTATTCTGTAGATTGCGCCCCTCAATCAGGGCCCAGTATTCCCAGTTGCCCTGGACGGCGAATATCCCTGTCGACGCTTTAAGTAGATCGAGGAACTCAAGGACATCCGAAAGGTTCCGCTCCTCTTCAACATAATCACCGGTCAGCAGGATAATGTCAGGGTTTAAAGAGTTGGCTTCCTTAGCGACCTTCCTGAAAAAACTGGTGAATTTGTGCAGATGCAGGTCTGAGAGGTGGACAATCCGAAGCTCTTTGCCGGCTGGAATTTTTTGAGTTGGTAGGCGGGTCTGAGAGATATCGAGTGCGGTTGGCTGCCTTAACCAGGCATCGCCGAACAGGGCGCCACCGCAGGCGACACTGCCAAACAGAAATTTACGGCGACCCAGAGATTGAATTATACCCGAATTGTTTTTATCGGTTTTTTTCATAGCTTCTTTTCAGTACCTGATTTGGACGTCCAGAATAACATGAAGTTTCTGGTAAATCGATAGCCGGACTTGCCTCCGGGAGCAAAAATGCATTATATTTAACAGGATGTGCCATGCTTTACGCAAAGGAGATTTCAATGCTTGATAAGGCTGTTATAGAAGTTTGCAACAATGTGCACTGGGTCGGGATGCCTCATCCGGATCTGAAAGTATTCGATGATCTGTTCCCGACTCATAACGGAACAACCTACAACTCGTACCTGATCCAGGGCTCGGAAAAAACAGCCTTGATTGATACTGTCAAGGCGCCCTTTGCCGATATCTTTCTGGCCAAGGTCGGCGAAAAGGTTGATCCGAAAAAAATCGACATTGTTGTCGTCAATCATACCGAACCGGACCACTCTGGCGCAATTGCCGATCTTCTCGAGGTTAATCCCGATATCATTGTTTACTGTACCAAGGCGGCTGAAAACTTTCTCAAGCAGTTGATGAATCGCGATTTCAACTGTCATGTCGTCAGTGAAGGCGAAGAGATCTCGCTGGGAGATAAGACGTTGCGATTTATTCTGGCGCCCTATCTGCACTGGCCGGACACCATGTTTACTTATCTGGTCGAAGATGAACTTCTTTTTTCCTGTGACGCGTTCGGCGCGCATTTTTGTCCGGAAAAGATATTCGATGATGAGATCGCCGATTTTTCTTATGACTTCTTCTTCTACTTCGATTGCATTATGCGGCCATTCAAGGACAAAATTCGTGATGCGATCGCCAAACTGGATGGATTGCCGATGACCATGGTCTGCCCGTCACATGGGCCGATCCGCCGCGAAACCGGCAAGGGGGCGATCAGTGCTTACAAGCGGTGGGCAGCACCACCACCGCAGGGAGAAAAGCCGAAGGCGGTCATGGCTGTTTTGTCAAGCCACGGCAATACCGGTAATATGGCCGATGTTATTCAGGCTGAGTTAGAACACCAGGGGCTGGCTGTTTCCCGCTTTGCTCTAAGTGATATGCGCGATGATGATTATCGTAATGCTCTGGAACAGGCTGACATCCTTTTGCTGGGAACGCCGACGATCCAGCGCGATGCGCCGCCGCATGTCTGGCACGCCCTTTCATTGATTTCATCGGTCACGCCGAATACGCGGCTGGCAGCAGTCTTCGGTTCTTTCGGCTGGAGCGGGGAGGCGGTCAAGATGGTCGAAAGTCGTCTCGCCGGTTTGAAGTTCAAGCTGGCGGCTGACTCACTCTCTTTCCGGTTCACCCCGACAGAGGAGAATATGGAAGCCTGCCGCAAGTTTGCCGAGCAGGTGGCTGGAGTGGTTCTCTGCGAAGAGTAGGTCATCAACGATAAATCTGATGAAAGGAATCCAAATGAGTCAAAAAAAGGACCTGCTTTTGTTGATTATCGTTGCTGTTTTATTGCCGCCACTGGCTGTCTTGATCGATAAAGGTTTCGGCAAGGACT
>JBFFPW010000146.1:0-4724 GCA_041573815.1 Desulfuromonadales bacterium | reverse complement strand
TGAACTATTCTACAGGTTTATACATCGAAGTAAATGGTTGAGGTTTTTGAGGCAGGGAGCAGTTTGTCTGTTCATCCAGGTCCGGGTTATTTGTGCCGTACTGCAAAAAAGTTCAGAAGGCCCCATCCACTGCGGACGGGGCCTTCTGACGCTATTGAATTGCAATCTCTTTTTCGGTCAGTAGTTCTCCTGCCGCATCCAGGACCTGGACTTTCAATCTCCCGGCAGTGAGATGCCAGACCTGTTTCGTAGACCAGGTGCGCCAATGATCGGCGCCGATTTTCAGAGTCACATCGGCAATCTTGATGTCATTGTAATACCAGCGATGTGAAATTGATTTGTCCTTGCTGTTGAGGACCTCTGTAAAGAAGTAAACTGTTTGCTGGCCAGCGGTGATTGATTCCGGGCTGTCAGCAGGTTCTCGGTCGGCTAGCTCTGTACAGAATTCGGCTCTGGTAATGAGTTGACCATCCTCAGCGATACTGACAGTTGGCAGAACCAGTATGAATAAGATAATGAGAAAAAGGTGTTTCATGTTTTGCTCCCTGGGGTAAGAATTGTTGTATCAATCGTTTGTGCATTATTTTATCGACGGTCAGAGATAAGTTCTCCGGCCACAGCAACCTGATCGGGGCTGTTTTCTCGAATGAGAATAATGATTTTCTCTTTTGGCATATTATACGCTTCAGTTGCTACTTTTGTCAGGTTGGCAACGAGATCACGTCGTTTGTTAAGATCATTTATAGGTGGTCCCTCAATCGTGATGACAGGCATTTATGTCTCCTTTTCTAATGTTGTTTATTAACTCTCAAGTTGGTTGACTTTGCGATAGAGCCAGCCACCGATGTAGAAGCTGACTCCGAGTATGACAAGACAACCGATCCGTATCAGTGGGGCTGCCCGGTCAAGATCGTAGAGCAGTACTTTTGCCCCGGAGACGGCAAAAATGAAGAGTGATGACTGGGCCAGCAGCTTGTCTTTAAACTTCAAGGCGATCATAAGAGCGACAACGGCCAGAATTGCCCAGCAGAAAGAGACCGGCAACCGGTCTTCGAAAATATGGACCGGAGCGGCCATGGCTGAAAGATGCCCGGCGTAGAGCAGGGCACCGGAAAACTGTCGAGAGATATCTGTCTTCCGGATCAGAAAATAGGCGGCATAAAGTTCGACAGCGTAAGCCAGAGTCAGATACTCACCAGCAGCGACATCTCGCAAATCATAATTCAACAAAGCCCTGAGCCCGTTGATAACAAAAACCAGGGTCAGTGCTCCGATCAACGGCCAGTTGGAGCTGTCCGGCTTCCCTTGCACGATAATCCACGTAGCGAGCAGGAGGCCAACAACCAGCCCGGCCCAGGGGGCCAGGTCGTCGGGCAGCAGTTCGAGGTAGCCGGCATGGAAAAGTACGATGGCAGCATAACTGCTCAGAATGAGCTGCCCGCCCTCAAGGGTATATCTGAAGCCAATGCGTGTAATGATGTAGATGACAAGTAAAGCCAGAAGGCTGCCGAGGGCAATCCATGGCGCGTAATAATGCAGGTAGCGGTCGAGAAGGCTGTATTCCAGCGCATAGAAGAGCAGCAAGGGCGGCAGGTGGGTCAACGCTGCGTTGCGGTCGAGTTTGTCTTCATGGCGTAATGTATAAAGCGCTGTACAGATGGCAAAAATGACAAACTGCATCGCCTGGAAAATCAAGGCGGCTTGCCATTGCGGATTTGCGGCATGGTGCCATTGCTGATACCAGATCAGGTCAAACCCGAGCAGGGCCAGATAGGCTGCAACAAGGTAAATGCGGCGTTGCTGCAGCCAAACGGCATAAGCGCAATACAAAAGACTCCATGCGGTGTAATAGATGGCCAGATCGGTAACTTCAGCCCGCAGGCCGTTCAGCATCAATGGCGCTGAATATGATCCGACGATCGCAAAATAGGCATAAAGTTCACTGCAGAAGTGGCGACAGAGCCAGAGCGATAAAAGGCACAGGAGAATCACAGCAACAACCGCTGTGGGGAATTCAATCAGTCGATAATAGAGGTGGGCGCCATAGGTGGTCAGGAACAAAATAACTATGCCACCTGCCGGCAATAAACTGGCATAGTCTCTGTCGGTGCGCCGTAAAACCAGTCCGGTGACGACAAGGGCGGTGCCGCCCATAAACGCCAGCATGATCTGTCGGGCCGGGGTGAGCCATCCGAGGTCAATGCCAAGCTTGATCAGATAGGCTGCTGCCATCACCAATGCCAGGACACCGGCCCATCCGAGAATCTGTGTGACGGGAACAGGTTCCCGTTTTTGTATGCTGACCCGTGGTGGTGGCGTCATGCTTGGCAAGGGCGATGCTTCTTCAACAAAGACGAATTCGCCCTCATCCTGGTCAGCCTCAGACTTTTCTTCCAGCCTGGCAATGCGATCTTCCAGTTTCTGTAACTTTTCAATGAGATCCTGTTCGCTTAACCCCATGGTCACTCTCCTGATAGCATTTATTTATCGCATGGTCGGTGGCTTCGTGCTGAAGCGTTTCATGGTCGGGCCATAAATGATCTTCGTCTCATTCTTTTTTGTGGTTTTATTAAAGACCTCGACACTGTTCTCATGCAGAACAAGGCTGATTTTACCTTCTTCTGACGTCTTGGTCACCTCGCAATTATCGATATGACGGCCATGTAAAGTTATGGCGGCCAGATCCCCATTCTGGCCTTCAAAAAACGTTCTGCTCAATATCCTGTTGCCGATTTCAATATCACACCAGCCGGTAAATGAAACGGTATTCGTCCCTTCGCCGGAAACGTGAATTTGCAGTGGGATTGGCCGATACGCAGTAGCGTGGTCGGCCGAGCAGAGAATTGCGAATGTGATCAACAGTAACAGTCTGAACATAGGAACCTTGTCTGACTTAAACAACATCTTCCGGAGTGGCAATGATAAGCCGATTTTTGGGTGTAATGTCATAAGGGATCTCCTGAGTAACGACATTATAACCGGCCGACTGCAGTCTGGAAACACGGGTGACATCAATGGCCAGGGTTGGTTCAAGCCAGCCCGTAAGTTCTCCGGTATCAGACCGCTTCAGGTCATGACAGCAGGGCAGCAGAGCGACAGATGCCTTTGCTTCGATCGTAAGGTCGATGATCCGGTCTGTCAGGCGGCCACAGCCATGAACGGAAACGAGAAGATCATCGCTATTAATCTCAATGTCTGTCAGATCTGCTTGTCTGAATTCGACTCGGTCTTTAAGGCGTGGCCAGTTTCCAATCAGGGTCTCGGCCAGGCTTGAAGCACTTTTGGGGATCGATTTGTCGACAGCGATTGCCGCAGGGATTGTATCATCCAGAAGGACCATGATATGGGCCAGCAGGCCATGCCCACAGGCCATGTCGATCACCCGTTTTCCGGAGATCCGCCGGCGAATGCGGCGAGCCGTCTCCCACGCTTCATAGAGTTCCTTGCGGGGCAGGCATCCGGCTGCACAGACGGTTCTGGCAATTTTGTCAAAAAGAGAATCGCTGGTGAAATGCTCCAGGTGTCGTTCATTAAGGCGATTGCGGGAAGACCGATCCATTGTGGATTAATCATCCTCTGAATTGTTGTGGTGCAGCATTTCCGGGAAGGCGTCCATCAGGCGTGTGAACCCCTGCAGTAAACCATAGAAGACGACGCAGATAGGGAGAATCATGAAGACCGCAACAATAATCCCTTTGCCGCCGAAATATTCGATGATTCCTTCGTAAAGGAACAGGCATGTTGCTATCCAGAGCAGGGTCAGGAACGTTCCACCAACCGCCTTGATCGATTCGATATAAATGATGAATATCTTCATACCGACACCGCTGCCTCGATATTGCAGCAAATGCCGGGCAATGTTGTCGCCAAACAGCACGACAGCAATCAATATTCCCCCGGAGATTATGACTTCAGCCCATTGCATCAAAACGGTTATTCCCTGACTTTGCCGCGCAAGTTTTTTGTGGTACTTCTTTTGGTTTTGCTGTCGAGCCTTCTTCGTTTCGAAGCAGCTGTTGGTTTTGTAGGTTTACGTTTTTTGGGAGGAGATGCAACACTTTTTATGATTTTTTCCAGGCGGTGCAGGGCCGATTGCCGATTTTGCTCGCGGGTCCGGTAAGATTGACCCTTGATTATGATGACACCATCGGAACTGATCCGATGATCAGAAAGAGTCAGAAGCCGCTCTTTTAACTCTTCGGGGAGTGACGAAGCCCTGATATCAAAACGGAGATGGGCCGCGGTGGCCACTTTGTTGACATTTTGGCCCCCTGCGCCCTGGGCCGTCATGTAGGAAAACTGGATTTCGCTCAGGGGAATGGTGATGTTTGTATGAATCTTCAGCATGAAATCGTAAAGACTATTCCGGGAGCGGGATGAATTCGGTTTCACCAGGGACCTTGGCAAACCTGTTCTCGAGCCAGTCCTGTTTTGCCACCTCAATCCGTTCAGGACGGCTTGAAACGAAATTCCACCAGACTTTTCTCTCGCCGAGAGGTTCACCGCCGATGATGACCAGCCGGGTTGGCTCGCATGCCGTTAAGGTGATGTCCGGAGTTTGGTCAAAAATAAACATCCGGTTTGTTTCAAGGAGACTGTCCGCCATTTTAACCTGGCCGGATATGAGGTAAAGTCCCCGTTCACTGATTGTATCCGGGAGCTGAATTGTCGCACCGGATTCAAGAGTCGCTTCGATATAAAGGGTTGGTGAAAAAGTCCGGACC
>JBFFPW010000145.1:0-4746 GCA_041573815.1 Desulfuromonadales bacterium | reverse complement strand
GAGGAAATGGCCGAAAGTGTTAGCACGGCGGCAATGAGCCCTTCGGTTCGTGTTGGTGAAGTGGCCATGACTCCCCTTGAAGTGTTGAGCTCACTTTCAACCGCGCTGAATCTGAGTGGTTTGGTCGTGACTCTGCCGAGTGGAGTCGATGTTGCTGTTTCATCGATCATTTCAAATACTGCCAATGCCTTAGCTAGTAATAACCCGACGCTTACCGGTACTGCTCTCAATGACGCTGCGATTGTCATATCGCAAACTTTAAAGAGTGGTGCCGATTTGGCAGATATTCAAAGTGTCGCCGAGGCAATTGCGCAGTTACTTGATGCTGCTCGCAACCCTTCAGTTTAGAACTCGCTGTTAGAATACAGGAACGCCCCCGCTCATCACATGGTGAACAGGGGCGTTTTTTTTTGTGCTTAGCTTTGGTTGCAAAGTTCAGCCGATAACGATTTCAAATTGCTCCTGGTGAAAGGTGTTGCGGGCTGTTATTGCTATCTGTTTCTCGAACTGCCGCTCCAACTCCTCGATGCCGGCTCTCTCTTCATCGTAAAGCAGGGCCGCAATGTCGGGATGAACCAGTAAGGTCAACCGGTAGCCCGGCATATTGCCGATATCACGACGCAACTCCCGGAAAATCTCGTAGACCATGCTGGTGCGGCTTTTGACATACCCCTTGCCGTCGCAGTACGGGCAGGGCTCGCACAATGTCCGGCCAATGCTTTCACGGACTCTTTTACGGGTCATTTCAACCAGGCCGAGTTCGGAAATTTTCAGGATATTGGTTTTGCTTTTGTCGTTCTTGAGAACTTCCTCCAGCGCTGAATGAACCTTGTCGCGATGTGGTTCGCGTTCCATATCGATAAAGTCGATGATGATCAGGCCACCGATATTGCGGAGGCGGAGCTGGAAGGCGACCTCGCGAACTGCTTCGAGATTGGTTTTGAGAATGGTGTCTTCGAGGTTGTGCTTGCCGACAAAGCGCCCGGTGTTGACATCGATGGCGGTCAACGCTTCCGTCTGGTCGATGATGATATAGCCCCCGCTCTTAAGCCAGACTTTTCGTCCCAGGGCACGGGCAATTTCGACTTCGAGGCCGAAGGCGTCGAAGATTGGTTCATCACTGTTGTACAGTTCAATGCTGTAATTGATGTTCGGCATGAAGGTGCCGAGAAAGCGGACGATCTTGTCGTGTTCTTCGCGCGAGTCGACAATAATCCGGCTGACATCCTCGGAGAGGATGTCGCGCAAGACCTTGCTGGTCACATCGAGGTCGGAGTGGACCAGGTCGGTGGCACCGCGGTTTTCCTGCCGGTTCTGGATGTCCTCCCAGACGCCGAGTAAAAAGTCCATGTCAGCTCTGAGTTCTTCAACTGATTTCCCTTCGGAGGCGGTGCGAACAATGAAGCCACTCCCTTCAGGCTGGAGTTCCTCGACAATTTGTTTCAGGCGCTCCCGCTCTTCTTCAGATTCAATTCGCCGAGAAATACCGATATGGTCGACTGTCGGCATGTAAACCAGGTGTCGGCCGGGCAGGGAAATATGCGAGGTGATGCGGGCGCCTTTGGTGCCGAGTGGCTCCTTGGCGACCTGAACCAGAATCTCCTGTCCCTCTTGCAGTAACTCTTCAATCGGCGGCAGTGGCGGTCGGTCGTTCTCCTGCTCGTCACTCGGACCATGGTAGTGAGAATCGCCTTCGATGAAATGTTCAACCGCTTCGATCTCGTCGAGAACATCGGCGACGTAAAGAAACGCCGCTTTTTCCAGACCGATATCGACAAAAGCAGCTTGCATGCCGGGCAAAACCCGGGCAACTCGGCCGAGGTAGATATTCCCGACAATGCCTTTTTCCCGAGTCCGCTCAATATAAAGCTCGGCGATATGATTGTTCTCGAGCAGAGCAATCCGGGTTTCCTGTGATGTGGTGTTGATGACCAGTTCTTTGGTCATGGTGCCTCCGTAATGGGCGGCTGATGAAAAGATCCTGTCTGCGGCGTTGCCTTGGTCCTCGTCGCTGCGACGTAGCTTGCGCTAAGACTCACTCCTCGGTCCGGCGGACGCCTTGCATCCAGAACCTTTTGATCAGCCTTGTTCGTTAAAAGTTAAAAGTATAAAAACTAAACCGTTGATCGTAAGATCTTGGTTTTTTATTCAGTCTCTTCGCCGCGCATGATCACAGCTGTTTTGCGTAATTCAAGCTGTCGGGCAGCCGATTCATCGATTTGCAGCAGCCAGGCAAGAATGCCGAACGGGCTCCCCTTTTTCAGGGTCAGTTCCAGACAATCCTCTTTGAGGCTGATGTCAATGACATCGGGTCGCAGATCGACTTCGATGGGTCGGTCTTTCTTCATTCTGGTGAAACGGATCGATTCGCTTTCGAGAAATTCCCTGCCCCGTGCCATTAAATCCGGATAAGGCCCGGGCAATACAGCCGAATAAGTGAACTTCTCAATGCTAGCAGAGGGTGACGGCGTTTTCCAGTAAAGTTGTTGGCAATCAAGAACCTCAAACCCATCCGGCAGTTGATCATTGAAGCGGGTCCGGAGTTCATTTTCGCTTAAATGTTGTGAGAGTTCGATGTCAATAATTTCGGCATCGCTGGCGACACCGGTCGGTAGAGCGTCAGAAAATGACAGCTTCGGTTTCGGATGGAACCCGCCGGAGAAACGAAGTGGCAGCTCGGCGCGTCGGGCCGCCCGGGTCAATGAAGTAATGTATTCGAGATGACTGACCAGGCGGGCGCGGCCATCTTTGCGCAGAACCAGCCGGTATTTGCAGCTTGCCTCCGGTCGCTCATCGGGCACTTTCTCCTGCGCTGATATCTCCTGGTTTTCAGCATAGCGCATCCGTAACTCTTCAAAGTCACAAACCCCGCAGTTGCTGCAGATCCCTTGACGACAATCGGGTGTCTCTTTTTCGGCCAGGGCGTTATCCAGCTCGGCAAGGAGATAACTCTTTGGAATGCCACAATCAATGTGATCCCAGGGAAGAATTTCATCGGCCGAGCGCTGGCGCAGATACCAGGTTAAATCGATATCACAGTCGGCAAAAGCCTGCTTCCAGAGATCAAAACGGAAATGGTCGCGCCAACCATCGAAACGGCAACCGAGGTCAACCGCTCGTTCAATAGCCGGGCCGAGGCGACGGTCGCCACGGGCGAACACGCCTTCGAGCATTGAAGGTGGCGCATCGTGCCATTTGCAGCGGAGTTTTTTCTTGCGCAGAGCATCTTTCAACATGCCCTGGCGTCGGTTGGTCTCTTCGAGGCTGATCTGTGCTTGCCACTGAAACGGGGTGTGTGGTTTCGGTACGAAGGTCGAAACCGCAACATTAACATCACCGCCACCTGCGGTGCCGCGGCTGGTCAGTTTCGCCCGGTGGGCCAGATCAATAATCGCTTCGAGGTCGGCATCGGTTTCCGTCGGCAGGCCGAGCATGAAGTAGAGTTTGACCAGCCGCCAGCCGAGCTCATAGGCGTTCTTCGTGGCCAGTAACAGGTCGTCTTCGGTAATTCCCTTGTTGATCACCTGCCGCAATCGCTCGGTGCCCGCTTCCGGGGCAAGGGTAAAGCCGGTCTTGCGAACCTTTTTGATCTCTTCCATCAACTCCGGAGTCAATGAGCCGACCCGCAGGCTTGGCAGGGAGACTCCGATATTGTTGCTGGCGTGCTGATCCATCAGTCCTTTCAGGAGTGGTTCGATGCAGCTGTAGTCGCCGGTTGAAAGAGATAGCAGGGTCAACTCGTTATAGCCGCTGTTGGCCAGTGATTCAGAAAGCAGATCAGAAATTTTTTGTGGTGAGCGCTCCCGTACCGGCCGGTAGATGTAGCCGGCCTGACAGAAGCGGCAGCCGCGGGTACAGCCGCGAGCAATTTCCATGGAAATCCGGTTATGCACGGTGTTCATAAACGGCACAATCGGCTTGGTTGGAAACTTGGCTTGGTCGAGGTCTTCGATAAAGCGACGTTTAACGGCGGTATAGTCGGTTAATTGCGGTTTGATCGCCGCAACGGTGCCATCGTTATGATATTCGACGTCAAACAGTGAGGGGACATAAACCCCTTCAATTTGCCGCAAGCGATCGTATAACTCATCTCTGGAGATATTCTCTGTTTTTGCCTGACGCACGACCGAACAAAGCTCGATGATTGCTTCTTCCGCGTCACCAACGACAGCACAGTCGATAAAGTCGGCGAGTGGTTCCGGATTGAAAGCGCAGGGTCCGCCAACGACAACCAGCGGGTCAGAGTCGGTTCTCTCTTCACGGCGTCGAGGGATACCGGACAGGTCGAGCATGTTGAGAATGTTGGTGTAGGAGAGCTCGTACTGAAGAGTAAAACCGACAATGTCAAATTCGTTTAGTGGCAGGTGGTTCTCGAGGCTGGTCAGTGGTTCATGGTCACTGCGCAGCAGCTCTTCCATGTCGGGCCAGGGGGCGTAACAGCGCTCAGCAGCAATCCAGTCAATATCATTGAGAATGTGATAAAGGATGGCATAGCCGAGGTGGCTCATGCCGATTTCGTAGGTGTCGGGAAAGGCGAGAGCAAAGCGGAGGTCAACCTTGCTCAGGTCTTTGGTGATCGATCCGAGTTCGCCGCCGAGATAACGGGTCGGCTTCTCAATTTTATTTAAGTTGTCCAGCGACATGCAGTTGCAATCTATTTCGTATTTGTGACCACGACTTGGGCTACCCCAAACGTAGTGTTTGTTTGTTTTTAGTGTAAACAAGTATTAAAGCACGAATGGCAGG
>JBFFPW010000144.1:0-4795 GCA_041573815.1 Desulfuromonadales bacterium | reverse complement strand
GAGTTTCCACTTACACTTCTCTTTTTCAACATGCTTTTATCGATGAAAGGAGCCGTCATGGAAACGAGAATCGATACTGCTTCAAAAGAGCAGCAAGAACATTCCGCCTTTGCCTGTGAAACCTGCAAAACCGACTACGGGCACGAAGAAGCCAAGATCCTCAAGTGGTCCTGTTGTGGACATGAAATGACACGGCTTGAAGTCCTCTATCGGAGTGAGCCATCACCCTGTGGGGCCTGAGAGAGAGGTGAACCAGAAAAGGAGGGAATCGTGGTGGCGTTAGCCGCCATTTTTTTTATTTGAAAGGCACTTGAGTAACGAGGTCAATTGTTCCTGGTCGCCAGGTAAATACCGGCAGCAATCAGGACGATTCCCATCGCGTGATACCATAAGAAACTTTCCCCCAGGAACAGGATCGCCATGAGGCTGCCGAAAACCGGCATCAGGTGGATGAACAGACCCGCCCGGTTGGCACCGAGCAGTTCAACACCGCGATTGAAGCAGAGGTAGGAAATGATCGACGGGAATACGGCGACGTAGCCAATGACCAGAAAGCTAGAAGCTGTTACCGGCATCGTTCTGACATTGATGGTTTCCCAGAGGTAAAGAGGAGAAATAATTATCGTCCCGAGCCAGAATGTCGCGGCGATAAAAGAGAGGGGATGGACGTTGGGGCGTTTGCGCAGCATGACCGAATAACCGGCATAGCAGATGATAGCGGCGGCGACCAGCAAATCACCACGATTGAACTGCAGGGCCATGAGAACGGCGAGGTCGCCGCGAGCGATAATCATACCCGCACCGGAGAGCGAAACAATAATTCCCACCGCCTGAATAAGGCGTATTTTTTCACCGAAAATCGCAAAAGAGAGAGCAACAATAAGGACCGGCATCAACGACTGCATCAGGAACGCATTGATCGCTTGCGTGTACTGCAGACCGCTGTAGGCCAGGGTGTTGAACGCGGCGATACCGATGGCAGAGAGCAGCAGCACCGCCGGCCAGTGGCGTAGGATTTCCGGCCAATCGCGACGCAGGTGCCGGAAAGCCGGCCCGATAATCAGCAGCGATGCGATGGCCCAGCGCCAGAACGCCAGGGCAATCGGTGGAATATCGCTATGAAAGGCCCGGCCAAGAATGAAGTTGCCAGCCCAGAAAAGCACCGCCAAGGTCAGAAGAATATAGGGATAATCTTTTATGCGTGAGATATTCATAGCAGGCGCATTTTAATATAAGAAAACATTTTAAATAAGCAAAAAAAGGCCCGGCTGATTATTTTCAGTCGGGCCTTTCTGAATTGCTTTTTTGTCCAAAGCCGAATATCAGGCTACCAGATTCTTACCAGTCGGCAGTGAGGGCATTTTGCTCGATGTAATCCTCGACCATTGCCCTCTCATCATTGGAAATATCGACGAACTCCAACCCCATACCGACCGGCAAGTCGCGTTTCTGGGGGTTCGTCGCATCATTGACCCAGGCAACCCGTGCCTGGCAACGAACGACCTGCTCTTCTTCCGACAAACTGAACTCAACGAAAAGTTCGGTGCCGACCGGCACCGGCTCAGGTGAGGCCAGGAACAGACCACCAGCATTGAGGTTAACCGTATAATCGGTGAGAATCTGGTCTTGCTGTTCACTGAACATAACTTTGACATGAACGGCGTATCTCGGCTCTTTGCGTTCATGCACCTCCAGATACTTTTTGGCGACTGAAAGAAAGTGCGCGCGGTTGATCGGCTTGGTGATGATTTCATCACAGCCTGCCCTCAGGCAACGCTCTCTGTCCTCTTCCTTGCCGGCAGAAGTGACCATAACAACCGGGATGCTTGCGCTAATTTGCGACTCCTTGATCAGGCGACAACATTCATCACCATCCATCTCCGGCATATAAAGGTCCATGTAAACCAGATCTGGTTGTTCTGCCCGAACAACTTCCAAAGCCTCTTTGGCGCTGCCGGCTGTCAGAACTTCAAACGCTGCTTTGCGCTGAAAAAAGGTCTTTTCAAGCTCGATAAAAAGCTTCACATCGTCGACCAATAAAATTTTCTTCTTTGGTACGATGCTCTTTTCCTGAACTATTGCCCTATCACGTTCCAAGCTCTGTACCATATTCATTTATTCTCCTTATTGCAGTAAGTTCTAAAAACACGGTTCTTTTATTAGCACTTTTGATGCCAACAGCAAGGCACTGAAACTTATGGACAATTCAACTAATGGCATGTCTTTTTGTGACATTTATTGACAGCAATGCGACCAAACTGTGCCATATAGCGTCCTTTCCAGGTATTTTCAAAATGATCTCTCAACAACCAGGTCGATAACGGTATTCAGGGCACCGCAACCTTTACGAACGTGACCAAATCATATAATCTGCACAAGTTGTTGCTGCGGTTCTCAGAATGCACCATGACCATATAACTCGTTTTGAGTTTGGCTCAAATAACCGGGAGAGTGCACATGGAATATCTCAGGAAAAAAGGGACTCGCGAGGTCATCGCCATAGCCGCCGGCAAAGGGACATCGATGCAGGTTCTGGTCAGCGCCGATGAAGCGCCGAACTTCGCTCTGCGCAAATTCACTATGGAACCTCATGGCGGCATGCCGCTGCACACCAACACGGTTGAACACGAACAATATATTGTCAGCGGCTCGGCAACTGTCGTGATCGGTGATGAAACATTCGAGGTCGAAGCGGGTGATTCAACCTTCATTCCAGGTATGGTGCCGCATTCTTACCAGGCCGGTAAAGATGGATTTGAATTTCTTTGTGTCGTGCCGAATAAAGAAGACAAGATCGAACTTGTTTAGATATATACTGACAGATAGGTCTAAATATTCCCAAAGTTGAGATACTGACATAAATAAAAGATGGAGGAGTTGTGGAAACAAGCGTATTTGAACGAAGACATACAACCGAGACGGAAATTAGTGCCCAGGTGTACAATGCCATTATCGGCATAACCCTGCTGATTGGTTTTGGCATCAATTACATGATGGTGCAACTGATTCCGGCTGAGACCATCATGAGCATTAACCCCTGGCTCTTCTTTATTGGTTATTTCGTCTGCTGCTTTGCCGGCATCGCCCTGTTTAACAAATCAGACAACCCGGCGATATCTTTTCTTGGTTACCTGCTGGTGGTAACGCCATTCGGTTTAATCATCAACGTGGTTGTCAGCCGTTACGATCCTGAAATTGTTCTGAACGCGATCCAGGCAACCGGCATGATTACCTTCGTCATGATGCTTCTCGGCTCAATGTACCCTGCCTTCTTCCGCAGCATTGCCCGGGGCCTGTTTATTGCCCTGATCTGTACGATCATTGTTGAACTGGTCATGGTTTTTGTTTTCAACATGCATCATGAAATTATCGACTGGATCGTCGTTCTGATTTTCTGCGGATATATCGGTTATGACTGGGCCAGAGCCAACGCTATTCCGAAGACGGTTGACAATGCTATTGATTCAGCAGCAAGCCTCTACATTGACATCATCAACCTCTTTCTGCGCCTGGTGCGCATTATGGGTCGGAGATAAGAGAGTTTTTCATCGATTGCCAACCATCCGCTACCAACAAAAGAGCGCCCTGCTGATCGCCTGTCAGCAGGGCGCTCCTTATAATATCTGCACCCTGAAGCATTCGGCCACCCCTTGTCCCCGCGAAAAACCACACCCTCTTCCAGGTAAATCGTGGTTTTCTTATTCACCCCCTGCAATTGGAAGAGTAATAATCACTCGCGTGTAATGGCCCACCTCGCTCTCAATATCGATAGTCCCATTGTGCTGCTGTACTATCTGGTGACAAATGTTCAGTCCCAATCCGGTGCCATCGCCGGCTGGCTTGGTTGTCATGAAAGGGTTAAACACTTTTGGTATCTGTCCCTCGGGGATTCCGACGCCCTTATCTTCGATACACAATCTGATATGGGGCCACTCATCCTTTTGTATATTTTTTACCGATAATTCGAGAATCTTTTCAGAGCTGGATAGCGGTGGCTTTTTCTGATTGAGCGCATACCTGGAGTTACTGACCAGATTAATAATAAGACGCTCCAGGTCAGTAAATCGCCCTGTTACCAAAGGCATATTTCCATCAACCTCCAGCGACAACGTAATACCCTCCTTCATCAGCTGCGCATTAAACAGGGTCAACGCTTCGGATATAACATCGAGGATATTCACTTGGTCCATGGCGCCATTATCCTGCCGGGAATAATGGAGCAAATTTGTCACAATATCGGCAACACGGGAGCCTTCCTTAATGACCCTTTTCAGTAAATCACGACCCTCTTCGGACGGGTCATATTTATTAATATACATCTGGGCATAATTGATAACACCATTGATCGGGTTGTTGATTTCGTGGGCAACACCGGCCGCCAGTTCTCCAAGTGACGCCAGGTGTGACATGCGTACCGCTCTCAGTTGCTCAAGTTTCTCATCGGTGATATCTTCAACACTTGCCAGAATAAATTGCTCGTTATTCTTTTCCTGAAGTGCGATGGACAACCGAACCGGGACCCGACGTCCGTCCTTGGCGATATACTCCTTCTCATAAGGGCCATAACGCCCATCCGTTTTCAACCGCCTGATTTTTTCTTCTTCCTGCGAAGCATAATCGTCCGGCGTAAAATCCATATAGGAAAGCTTCAGTGTGTCTTCAACGCTGTAGCCAATAATTTCCGCATAAGCTGGGTTAACATCGAGCAACTCGCCACTCATACGGCAGAAAACAAGGCCGATCGGCGATTCTTCAAAAATAGTGCGGTTGTAAGCCTCACTCTCTTTGAGTTTTT
>JBFFPW010000143.1:0-4800 GCA_041573815.1 Desulfuromonadales bacterium | reverse complement strand
GACTGACCCCGAGAATCACGGTGCCGGTGGCCACACCACCAACCAGCCAGGCGGTATTGATAAGCAGCTCAGATAGCAGGTTTTCTGCAAGATGGGCCCAGATGTCCTCGGAGTAATCAGCCCACGAGAGAAAGATAACTGTCAATGGTGTGATGACCAGCAGGGAAACAACAATTGCTGCCAGTCGCCAACCGTCCGGCTGCCATTTTTTCAGAACGGCAGAAAAGCCACCCCGTTTAGGGGGTGACTTCTCTGCTATTGTTGTTTTTTCAGATTCAGCCATGCGTTTCTTTATCGGTAACCGGCGCGGTCCATCAGCTTGATCGCCTCGACCTGCAATTCACCGGCCTGGGTCAGGTTCTGTGGGCTCTTGCGGAATTCGCCCCAGGCCGCTACAACTTCATTCGGTTTGACCTGTGGGTTGACCGGGTATTCCATGTTTCCGTCGGCATAAAGATTCTGGGCCTTTTCGCTGGAGAGCCACTCGATGAACTTGATCGCTTCAGCCTTGTTCTTGCTGGTCTTGACGACCCCGGCCCCGGAGACGTTCACATGGACGCCACCTTCACCATTACCCTGATTCGGCCAGTAGAGTGCCAGCTTGAGATCGGGGTTCTTCTTCAGCAGGCGGCCGAAGTAGTAGGTGTTGACAACGCCAACGTCAGCCTGGCCGGCCAGAATCGCCTCCATGGCCTTGGTGTCGTTCGAAGTTGGCTTGGCGGCCAGGTTGGCGACCCATGATTTGACGATCTGTTCAGTCTTTTCAACGCCGTGCTCGGCGATCAGCATGGCGACCAGTGACTGGTTGTAGACCTTCTTCGAGGTTCGCAGAATCAGGCGGTTCTTCCATTTGGCGTCGCCGAGATTCTCGTAGGTCGAAAGCTCCGCCGGCTTGACCCGCTCGGTGCTGTAGACGATGGTGCGGGCTCGCAGCGAGAGGCCGTACCATCGGTTGTGTCTGTCCTTGAGGAAGCTCGGGACGTTCTTCTTGAGTATGGCGCTGTCGACCTGTTGCAGGAGCCCTTCGTTGGCGGCATGCCAGAGGTTTCCGGCATCGACTGTGACCAACAGGTCGGCCGGGCTGTTTTTGCCTTCAGCCTTGAGCCGTTGCAACAGCGGACCAGCTTTGTCAGTGACGTACTTGACTTCGGTGCCAGTCTCTTTGGTGTAGGCATCGAATAGCGGTTTGATAAGATGTTCTTTGCGGGCTGAGTAAACGACCAGTTCAGTTGCGATTGCCGGCAGGGCAACTGCCAGAAGGGTCATCATGCAGATAATAGTTCTGAACTTCATTTTTAAAACGCTCCTTTAAATGTCCTGTTCGCCAGGGTTTTTTATGATTTCTAGTTGTTATTCTGAATTGTACTTCAGATATGATGAAATTGAAAACGGATTTCAAAATAAACGTAAAGCGGATTTTCGTCAAGATCGAAGAAATTATTTTTAGTTAATTACGCGAGGGGATCTGTCGTCACTGGCAGCAGATGCTGCCAGTGACGGTTACTGATTAGCTGGCTTGGTGGAACAGAATTGCTGTCCAGTCGTTATAACCAAGCGGTTGATACAGGTAATTGTAGTTGTTGCCATCGATTTGCACTTTACCTTTTCCTTTGACGACATTTTTGATGCTGTTCGAGGGGAATCCGGTAAGGTAACCCTTGAACTTTGGGAAATAATCACTGAAAGGTGTTTTCATTTCGGTGTCTTTAATATTAAATTCAAGCTTGAACTTCCTGCGAGAATCGGAAACGACATAACCCTCCTTGTTGACCAGCAGCAAGAACTTTTTAGAGTTTGATGTCAGCCCCTTGTTTAACAGTCCCTGAACAACGTACTGGGATATTTCGTAATGGTAGATTGCCGGTTTGCTGCCATCGGCAAGTACGATTGGTGTCGCAAAGCAGAGAACCCAGCGCAGACTGTCGGCCGATACGTAAGGTGCGCTGAGATGAACCTGCCCATCTTCTTCATCAAAGGCTGGGTTGAAAAAAGGTGCTGAAGCCTCTTCCGCTGAGAGATCCTTGTCCGGAGCGATCTGCTGATAAACGACGCGGGAGATTTCCACGCCGGATTTGTCGATCAGGCACATCTCATCGACGTTGAACTTGGCCTGGGTGCCGAGGGAAAGAAAATCGATTTTGTGTTTCAATCTGATTTTTTCGGCCGGGTCAGATGTCAGGAAATATTCGTGAATCGCCGGTGCCTTGGCCGCTTCGATCAGTGAAGAGCCGGTATATTGAACAAATTTTTCGAACGCGATGACCCGTTGGTTAAGGTCTTTCTGCATCGTCTCCAGATTGGCTTGCGCCATGGCCGGCAGACAGAGCAGAATTGTGAAAATACATATTACTAACTGCTGCATGTGAATCCCCCTTTATTGTTGTAGTTGTGTTTGAGCCTTCTTCCGTATGTGAGAGGCAAACAGGATAAGAATTAATACTAAGAGTATTCCTGCCAAGGTGATGATAAGCGCAGTCCTGGCAAAAAAACGGTTGTCACTGAGTTGGAATTGAAATTCTAGCGGTTTAAAGCCTGCGTCGTCTTCCAAATTGAGTTGTAACTTATACGGGCCACCTTCTTTTAATCTCAATTTTGATTTGAATAGACCATTGTTAAAATCTGTTTCGATTATTTTTTTTTCAAGTGAATGCTTGTTGGTCGTTTGCATTAGACGGACACTGGCTGGTCTCTGGTGAAATCGCCCGGCCTCTTGGTCGATGATAGAGACGACCAGGCTGTTCGTCGTGTTGTAATTGACACTGTTGGGGGTCATCTCAACCTTGATCAGCAGGGAATCGTGCTGTCTGAACAGGATGGTTTTGTCGTCGACCTTGTTCAAGCCATGAGCGAAGGACAGGTTGGCAAAAAGAATGACCATCAACAATAGAATTGTAGCCCGGGCAAGTTTCATAGCCCCGACCTCATTGACATCGGTTGATAGAGAAGCCACAGGTTGAAGAGCTGGTAGCCCAACAGGGCTGCAACAACTACCAGGCCCGGCAGCAGCTGCTGTTTTCTTTTCGGGTAACGTAAACGCAGGGTTGTTCGGCAGATTCTCAGCGATAATAGAAAACCGATAAGGATCAGGCCGGTCTGCAGGCCAAAAGTGAATTTTGCCGGTAGTAGCGGCATGACTTTCATTTGTGCATACCCGAACAGATCCCAGCCCCAGTCGAAAGGATCAGACAGGGCGATCAGTAGGGCAGAAGCTTCCTTGATGAAATGCGCCCCGTTGTGAGCCAGATGGTAGAACAGCGCCAGGGGAATGAGGCAGTAGGCAAAATGGTCATGCGATCTGAAGGACGCCTTGGGGCGTGGTTCGATAGCGGTTATGATATAGCCGACAGCTCGAAACGAAATGATGAAACATGCCAGAAGCACCAGCATGCCAAGACTGAATGCCGTAAGATACGACACCCCGGCCATTCCCTTCGCCATTTCCAGGAAATGATCCCAGGCCGGGGTCATGGTCAGGCCGTGGAAAGAGGTCATCGCCAGCAGTACGACTGCGAGTAGCGCCTCGTCTTTCCGTACATCAGTCATCTCTCTAAGATCGCTGGCAAACGGTCTGATATTGTATGCGACATTATCGTGTGGGCAAGATTTAATGCACTCTGAACAGTTTAGACAGTATGTGTTTTTTTGCAGAGTGCCGAGGTCGAGGTCTGTCGGGCAGGGATAACCACTATCCGAGCCGGTTCGGCAGTCTCTTGTTGCACAGGATTTGCAGATGTTCCGATCTGTTGGGCGGATTTCAACTGGCGCAACCAGTGAGTAAAGACCGCAAATGCGCCCTATGAGACAACCATAATGGCAGAACGCCATCCTGTCATAGACCAGCGCCGGAATAACGACCAGTGTCGTCATCAGCAATGCAAGTAATGCGGTGACTTGCGGGTTTGAGGTGACGTTGAAACCGAGTTCAAGCCAAGTCAAAGTAAGAAAAAGGCCGATAGCAAGATACAAATTTTTCAGAGATTTCGGCCACGGTCGATTGAGGCTGATCGGCTCATTGGTCCGGCGCCAGAAAGCCAGGCGACGCAGCCAGCTGGCAATGGCATACCAGGGGCAGATCAGGCACCAGGAGCGGCCAATTAATACAATGTCAAAAATCAATAGTGCCCACCATATTGTCCAGGTCAGGACCGGGGCCAGATTGAGGCTGCTCTGAATACCGAATAGCCCGGTAGCAATGATGACAAAAAGCAGCACAACAGGCAAAAACTGCAGGGTGAACTGGAACTTGCGGCTGCGGGCAAATTTGCCAATCAGGGGGATGGTCAGCAGGTTGAAGCGCCATCCGCGGATTAAACGGAGTGACGGTTTGCTGTCTTGAGGTAGCAGCAGGGTCGCAATAGCTAGAAAGGCGCTGGCTGTCAGGGCCGTCCAAAACAGTTCAGGTGGGAGGCCTGGCATCATTTTCATCATGTCATTATTCATATCTGGTCATTTTTCGGGGATGATAATACATGGATACGGGACGGGGAGGTACTTAATTAGCCTTCATTCTTTTTTTTTAATATTGTGCGGGGCGGTTTGCCCCTTGTTTCACGGGGGCAGGTGACGGACGATGTTGAAAAATGCTAGAATGATTAGAAAAATAGTATTGAAGGGGAAATCCAATGTCTGTAAAAAAACCGACCCCGGTCAAGGTCTCGAAATTTGAACCGGAAAAGAAGCAGGGGCTTGTTGTGGTGATTACCGGTCACGGCAAGGGTAAAACAACATCGGCGCTTGGTATGGTTTTGCGGGCTGTCGGTCACGGTCTCAAGGTCGGCATTATTCAGTTTATGAAGGGTG
>JBFFPW010000142.1:0-4830 GCA_041573815.1 Desulfuromonadales bacterium | reverse complement strand
TGACAATTGAGAACTGAATTATATAGTCGAAAATATCACCAACGAATTTATTGAAATGTAATCTGGCAACTCCGGTCCAGATTTATTAACTTATATTTTCTAAATAGTTAAAGAATATTGTTTTGGCCACCCAGATGAAAATCTATCTGGTTTGCTGGCGACCACCAAGGGGGTATTTTTTATTCAGTTTAGTCATGACAAAAAGGAGGAATGGTGATGGTGACTTAAATATTTTTTGAAAAGGTTAGGTTAGGTAGGGTCTCATGTCAAAGTCATATTTTTATATGATCGGCACTGATTTCCTGTTGGCTGTTTTTCTCTTCCTCTTTGTCAATGCCCTGGTCATCAACCCGGCCACTCCCCTCAAGCAACTTCCACCAATTGACTACCGGCAACTCGCCGTCGTCAGCGCTGTTCTGATTGTCTCGAAATACGTCACCAGGCTTTACAGGTTCTATCGGAGAGACCGGCAGGATTTTCTGCATTCGCTCCGTCAAGTCATTCTTGTCTCTTTATTCCCGGTCGGATTCATCCTCTGCCTTTGTCTTGTCGATATCTCTTTCTATTTCCCGGCCGAGGTTGTGAAGGTTTCGCTTCTCACCTTCAGCTTGGCGCAAATCTATATTTTCTATCGGGTCTTCTCAAGAGACAAGGCAGACAGAGTTGACGACAACGTCCTTGTCTTCGGGGCCGGACCTTTGGCGGTCAAGGTTGCTGAAATTGTTGGCTCCCCGGAAAACAGTGCAAATTTCTGCGGATTTGTCCAGCCGCACAACCTGGAAGTTGAAGCGTTATCCCGGCAGCAGGGCTCATCATCTGAAGAAATTCTGCAAATTATCAAGGAACAGAAGGTCAACAGGGTGGTCGTCGCCCTGAATGAGCGGCGAGGAGTGCTGCCGGTTAGGGATATGTTCTCCTGCAAATTACGTGGTGTCGAGGTTGTTGATGCCTTGGATTATTACGAAAAGCAGACCGGGAAACTGCTGGTCGAGCATATCTATCCCGGTTGGTTCGTTTTTTCAAAAGGTTTTTTGATTACCAGGCTCATGTTCAAAAAACAACGAATCGTCGATATCGTCATGGCCGGGCTTCTCCTGCTATTGACCTTACCCTTTTTTCCGCTGGTCGTAATGGCTATTCGCTGCGATTCACCCGGGAAGATTCTATTCCGCCAGAAGCGGGTCGGATTCAAGGAGAAGGAGTTTGACCTGATCAAGTTCAGAACCATGTGTGAAAATGCCGAGGAGGGGACCGGCGCCGTCTGGGCGCAGAAAGCTGATTCCAGGGTGACGCGATTGGGCGGTCTGATGCGCAAGTTCCGGATTGATGAGCTCCCGCAGCTGATCAACGTTTTAAAGGGTGAAATGAGTTTTATCGGTCCGAGGCCGGAACGTCCCGAGTTTGTCAAACAGCTATCCGCAAAGATCCCCTATTATTCGCGCCGGCATTCGGTTCGTCCCGGCCTGACCGGATGGGCGCAGATCAATTATCCTTACGGGGCTTCGGAAGAGGACGCTTTGGAAAAGTTGCGTTTTGACCTTTATTTCATCAAGAATTTTTCACTCATACTCGAGATGAAGATAATTCTGGGAACATTCAGCGTTGTTCTTTTCGGGAAGGGAGGAAGATAGTCGTGTGGATTCGTATTCTATTGAAATTTGTGGCGGTCTGTCTTCTTGCCGGACCCGTTCTGGCACAGGATTATATTGTCGGTGGTGGTGACCTCTTGCGGGTTTCGGTCTGGGATGTGCCAAAACTGAGTGTCGATGTTGTTGTTCGTCCCGATGGCAAAATTACCTTGCCGGCCGTAGGTGATGTTGTTGCCGCCGGCATGACTCCAACACGTCTGGCCAATGAAATTAAAAAAGTTCTTGGCAAAGTGGTTAAAAAGCCAATGGTGACATTGACCGTTGTCGAAGTGACTAATAATCGGATTTATGTCGCTGGTGGTGGCGTCCCTTCCCAGGTTGTCGCCGTTCCCAACCAGATCACCCTGTTCCAGTTTCTTTGCCGCTTCGATTCCTTTGCCGAAACCGATTTGCAGCGTGCGTTTGTCATGCGTGGTGACAAACGGATCAAAAGTAATTTTGAAGGCCTGTTTCTCGGCGGGAACTTTTCCGAGGATATACAGCTTGAACCGGATGATGTCGTTTTTCTGCCGAATATCAGAGATAACAAGGTTTACGTTGTCGGCGCAGTGAATGAACCGAAATATGTTTATTACCGGTCCGGTTTGAAAGTACTCGATGCCATTCTGGAAGCCGGAGGTTTTAATGAATTTGCCGATGTCGGTGACGTGGTGATTATTCGTCAACAGATACTATCTGACGGCAAAATCAACAAGTTTGAATTGCAAGCAGATATCAAAGCTTTATTGAAGGGCAAGGACCTCAGGCAGAACATTTTCTTGAAGCCGGGCGATTACGTCAATGTTAAGGAAGGCTTGTTTTAGTTGCCCCACCTGGCAGGTCAAGGAGTTCGGCAATGAATGAATCGATGCAGGAATTACTTAAGTATCTCAAGCTGATTTATCGGCGCCGCTATCTTTTTATCGGTGTGTCCATGCTGGTTATGTCAATCATGATTGGCTGGAGTTACAGCCGTCCGAAGCAATATCGGGCAGCCTGCACATTTTTTGTTCAATCTAACGTCATCAATAGCCTTGTCGAGGGCCTTGCCGTTACTCCCAAGATGGATGAAAAGATTCGCGTCCTTAAGTACGCTCTTTCAAGCCGAGGTCTTCTCGAGAGAGTTCTGCAGAAGATGAATCACAAAATATTTTCTAAGGAGCAGCAAAAAATAGAATCTTATATCAACGGGCTGGTGAAGCGGATTGAGATAGAAGTCAGGCGCAATGAACTTTTCGTTGTTACCATCGTTGATTCTGATCCCGTCTTCGCCAGAGATTTTGTCAATCTGCTCGTCGCGAGTTACATCGAGGAAAGCCTTAACGAAAACCGTGAAGAAACTTACGGCGCCAAAACGTTCCTGGATGAACAGATCGATTATTTCCGGGGAAATCTTGAAGCATCGGAAAATGCCATTATCGACTTCCGCAAAAAACAAAATGTCTATGTCACCGTTAACGAGGAAAACGTTATCAAGGACCTGCGCGACTACCAGCGGGAAGTTGAAAAGAACGATATCTCGTTGTCGACGTTGATTGCGCAAAAAGCTCAATATATGGAGCAGCTAAAAAAGGTTCCGGCGGCGATTCCGCTGTTCAATGAGCAGGATCAGGATGCCCGGATACTGACTCTTGAAAAAAAATGTTCGTCAGCTTTTGCTGACTTTTACCGAAAATTACCCTGAAGTTATCAGGCTGAAAGCTGAGATCATGAGCCTGAAAAAAGCGCGACGGAGTGGCCAGACCGAAACGGCCGCAGCATCATCGGACATGAGTGTGGTCAATCCGGTTTATCAGGATATCCAGCAGAAAATATTTGACCTGGAAGCACAGATCAGTTCCCTGGAGAGCCAAAATCAGCATTTGACTCAAATCCTGAACGATCGAGAAAAGGTATTGCGCGATATTCCGGAAAGCCAGAAAAACCTTTCGGTGTTAATTCAGGAGCGGGATTCAAATCGACGCGTCTATGAAGAGCTGCTGATGCGGCAAAGTCAATCAGATGTTTCCAAGCAGATGGAAATTGGTGACAAGACGACCAACTTCAGGATTGTCGATGCCGCCTTTTTGCCGAAAGTTCCGACGTCTCCGAATATTTTGCTACTTGTCCTTATGTCGATAGCCGTCGGTCTCGGCGCCGGTTCCGGGTCGGTTGTCCTGTTTGAAAAGTACCGGGATACGCTGGTAGATATTGAGCAGTTACATGATTTTGATGTCGCAATATTGACAACGATCCCGACCATTAACAACCCGCAGCAGATCCAGATGATCAGACAGCGGGACAAGATTGTTTTTACCATATCATCAATTTATCTCGCCGGAATTATCGGGATATTGCTGAGAGAACTATACAAACGGTTCTTTTAATAAATGATGGTGAATATTCGGAAGTGGAGTCTGTTATGAGCCGCATCGACGAAGCGATTGGAATGGCCGCCAAAAAAAATTCAGGTCAATTCCCTTTGTATAACAAAAGCAAAGAGAATGTCTGGGAAGAAACTTCTTCAACTCTTCTCTTGGCCGCATATCAGCAAATTGAGCCACACCATGTCGACAATCCATTGCTGATTCCGCTGGTCGATCCGAACGGATTCGCGGCCGAACAGTTCAGGAAACTCCGTTCGATTATCATTCAAAAAACCGGACAGAAGGGCTTTGATAACACCCTTCTGGTGACAAGTGCAGTTTCCGGAGAGGGTAAATCGTTGACAGCGGTGAACCTGGCCTTGTCGTTGGCAATGTTAGCTGAATATTCTGTGGTCTTTGTCGATATTGATTTGAGAAATCCGCAGTTACACCAGCTCCTTGATATCAAGACAGAATATGGACTTGTCCATTATCTTCGCGACGAGATACCGGTTGAAAAGATTATAACGAAAGTCGGACTGGGCAACCTCTCAATTATTCCGGCCGGCGAGTCGGTTGCTGACCCTTTGAATTTGCTGACTTCACAGCGGATGAAAAACCTGGTCAGAGACCTCAAAGGGCGTTATCCGGACCGCTACGTCTTGTTCGATGCTCCGCCGGCGCTCCCCTTTGCTGATATGCAGGTCCTCGGTGAGTTGGTTGACAATATCATTTATGTCTGTCGAGAAGGTCATTCGACTATGGGGCAGATCCGTCAGGGACTGGAAGCTCTGAGCGACAACAACATTCTGGGGATTGTCTGTAATGATATGAACCTGTCGTTGCGGATGGAGTAC
>JBFFPW010000141.1:0-4836 GCA_041573815.1 Desulfuromonadales bacterium | reverse complement strand
GTTCGTGGTGGGCTCGAGCTTTCCCTGGTGCAGGTGGTTGAGGAGACAGTTGAATCTGACCAGTTCTCTTTTACCGGTGGCGCGGCATTGATCGATGATGAGTTGAAAACCGCAACTGTTGATGAGTTGAAAGAAAAAACAATCTCTCTCGGTAAAAATACCGTCTGGAGTGCATACGAGGATAAATACTTTATATCGGCTCTGGTCCCGATAGACGGAGCGATTGAAAAGGTTCGCGTCCACCGGCTCGGTAGCCAGGTGGAAAATGTTTTCACCCTTCCCTTTGTTGCCATCAATCCCGGCATGACGACAAGCCAGAGTTTTATGGCTTACTTTGGTCCGCGTGATAAATCGATTCTCGAGTCGGTGAATCATGATCTGGCCCGGGCGATTGACTTCGGTTTTTTCAGTGTCATCGCCGATCCGCTTCTCTGGTTTATGAATCTGATTAATCAGTATGTTCACAACTATGGCATTGCCATTATTCTGCTGACCGTTCTGATCAAGCTTCTGTTCTGGCCCCTGACTCACAAAAGCTACGCCTCGATGAAATCGATGCAGAAGCTGCAGCCGGAAATACAGAAACTCAAGGAGCGTTTCAAGAATGACCGGGCCCGCCAGGGTCAGGAGACAATGGAGTTATATAAGAAGCACCGGGTTAATCCGATGAGCGGCTGCCTGCCGATGATCATTCAGATCCCGGTTTTCTTTGCCCTGTACCGGGTCCTGTACGAAGCCATAGAGCTGCGTCACGCTGATTTCGCTTTCTGGTTGACCGATTTGTCGGCCAAGGATCCATACTACATCACGCCGCTGATTATGGGCGCAACCATGTTTATTCAGCAGAAGATGACTCCCAGCACCATGGACCCGATGCAGCAAAAGATTTTCCTGTTGATGCCGGTTATCTTCACAGTGCTGTTTTTGAACTTCCCGTCCGGTCTGGTTATTTACTGGTTGATTAATAACCTGCTGACGATTGCCCAGCAGTATTACATTCACAAAAAGTTTGTTTGATGTCTTAAGTCATGAATTCCGGTTTTTCCGATCAGACAATAGTAGCCCCGGCAACAGCTGTTGGTGAGGGCGGTATCGGCATCATTCGCCTATCTGGAGCCTCTGCAGAATCTACCCTGCAGAGGTTTTTCCGTTCCAGTAAGAACCCGGAAGGATTTGAATCTCACCACCTTTATCACGGGCATATCTACAATAAAGACCAAAACCTGATTGATGAAGTTATGGCTGTGGTTATGCGTTCCCCCCACTCCTACACCGGAGAGGACGTTGTTGAAGTCCACTGTCACGGCGGCCCGTTAATCATCAGACAGATTCTTGATCTGTTTATTGAATCGGGTTTGCAGCTGGCGCAACCGGGTGAGTTTACCTTACGAGCTTTCGTTAATGGCCGACTTGACCTGACCCAGGCCGAGGCTGTTATTGATGTTATTCAGTCCCGCTCTGCTGCTGCCAGTCAGCTCGCGGTTCGCCAGATGGATGGAGCGCTGTCGAAGGTTCTTTATGGTTTTCGTGACAACCTGATCGAAGACCTTTCCCTACTTGAAGCACATATTGATTTCCCTGAAGAAGATATCGCCCCACCCGCCATCGCCCGGCTTAAGCAGGATATCGACGGTGTCAGGTCTGAGATCGATAAGTTGCTGGCCGGATTTGATGCTGGCCGGGTCCTTCGTGAAGGCTTGAATGTTCTTATTCTTGGCCGACCGAATGTCGGTAAGAGTTCCCTCCTTAATGCCCTGCTCGGCGAGTCACGCGCGATTGTGACCGATATCCCCGGCACGACGCGTGATACGGTTGAGGAGTCTCTGGAGATCGGTGGCATACCGTTACGCCTTATCGATACGGCCGGGGTCCACGAAACCGGTGATCCGGTTGAGGCTGAAGGGGTCAGGCGAGCCGGTGAAAAGTGTGGGACTGCTGATCTTGTTCTTCTGGTGGTTGATGGTAGTCAACCTCTTCAGGATGATGATCTACTCGCTCTGCAGATGATCCAACAGCAGAAGACCCTTTTGATTGTCAATAAGAGCGATCAGGGTTTTGTTTCTTTACCTGAACCTTTTAGTCGCTTGAGGTCGGTCACCATATCCGCTAAAAAGGGAGATGGTCTTGATAGCCTCAAGGAGAATATTACCAGTCTTTTTTCGGTTGGTGGTGAGGCCTCAGAGTCAACCCTGGTCTCTGATCGGCGCCATCGTCAGGCACTGTTGCGAGCCACTGAAGCTCTCGATCGCTTTTCTTCCTCGGTTGATTCTGGACAGGAGCCCGAGTTTTTGGCACTTGACTTAAAAGAAGCTCTCCAGGCGCTTGGTGAGATTACCGGTGAGACAACACCGGACGAGATTCTTGATCAGATTTTTTCCCGCTTCTGTATCGGAAAATAATATTGTTCCACGTGAAACACTAACTCCCTTGTTGGTGTAAATTGTTCCACGTGGAACAGGATATCTGGAGTTTTTTGTTTTGGTTGATTACGGAAAACATTACGATGTGGTTGTTGTTGGTGCTGGCCACGCCGGTTGTGAGGCCGCTCTGGCAGCAGCACGGTCTGGTTGTACGACCCTGCTTTTAACGCTCGGGCTTGATTCTGTTGCCCAGATGTCATGTAACCCGGCGATTGGTGGTTTGGCCAAGGGCCACCTGGTCAAGGAGATCGATGCTCTGGGTGGGGAGATGGGCCGCAATATCGATGCGACCGGCATCCAGTTCCGGATACTCAATACCAAAAAGGGTCCGGCAGTCCGGGCTTCCAGGGCTCAGGCTGATCGTATGCTTTATGCTGCGCGAATGAAGCAGGTGGTGGAGGCGCAGGAAAACCTCGATCTTAAGCAGGGGGCTGTCTGTAAGCTTCTGGTGGAAGGTGATGTTGTTGTTGGGGTTGAGACCCGTGAGGGGATCCTCTACCGTAGCCACTCGGTTGTTCTGACAACCGGCACTTTTATGCGCGGCTTGATTCATGTTGGGATGAATAACTACCCGGGTGGCCGGGCTGGTGAACCACCATCGGAAGGGCTGTCGGATCATTTGCGGTCGCTCGGGTTGACTGTCGGTCGGCTCAAAACCGGAACGCCGGCACGGCTTGATCGTAATTCTATCAACTTCAGTGTGCTGGAAGCACAACCGGGCGATGAGGTGCCGCGACCTTTTTCGGTTGATACTGAAGCGATCAGCATGCCACAGCTCCCCTGTTATATCACCTGGACCAATAAGAAAACCCATGACGCGATTCGGGGAGGGCTTGATCGCTCACCACTTTACAGCGGGGTGATTGAAGGGGTTGGCCCCCGCTACTGTCCCTCTATTGAAGATAAGGTGGTCCGCTTTCCGGAAAAAGATAAACATCAGATCTTCCTGGAACCGGAGGGTTTGCATAGTTCAGAAATCTATCCGAATGGTGTTTCGACCTCGTTACCGCCCGATGTCCAACTCGCTTTTCTGCGGACCATACCGGGGCTTGAGCAGGTTGAGATCATGCGGCCCGGTTATGCTATTGAGTATGATTATGTCGACCCTTGCCAACTGTTGCCGAGCCTGGAGACGAAAGCGATCAACGGCCTGTTTCATGCCGGTCAGATCAATGGTACATCCGGTTATGAAGAGGCGGCGGCCCAGGGGTTGATCGCCGGAGCCAATGCCGCCCTGAAAGTACAGGGCCGGGAGCCGTTGGTGATCGGTCGTGATGAAGGTTATGTCGGCGTGTTGATCGATGACCTGATTACACTCGGTACCAGTGAGCCGTATCGAATGTTTACATCGCGGGCCGAATATCGACTGTTACTCCGTGAGGATAATGCTGATCAGCGCTTGACCGAGATCGGCCGAAAAGCCGGTTTAATCAGTGATGAGCGGTGGGAGAAGTATTCAGCCAAGCTCGAGCAGATCGGAACAGGATATAGTTGTTTGCGCAGTCTGCGTATTGGTCCTGCCGATAAAGAGGCGACCAGGCGGCTGCAGTTGGGTGAGCTGAAGAACGGGGCGACTCTCGAGGAGTTGCTGCGGCGCCCGGAAATAGCCATCAACGATCTGCTCTTTCTCAATGAAGAGCTCGCTGCCCTGCTACCGGCTGTGCATGAGCAGCTCGAGATATCGGTCAAGTATGAGGGGTATATCCAGCGACAACTGGAGCAGGTTGAGCGTTTCCGCAAACTGGAGCAGGTGAAGATTCCGGTTGGTTTTGACTATGTAACGATCTCCGGCTTATCAAGTGAAGTGCGGGAAAAACTGCTGGCCGCCCAACCCCAGACCCTCGGCCAGGCCTCGCGGATTCCCGGGGTGACCCCGGCCGCCATTTCCATCCTTTCTGTTTTGTTGCGGCGTCGTTGATATGGACCTTACGGTTGAGTTACAGCGGCAATTAGCCATGTTGGATATCTGTGTCGATTCGAGCGACATTGAAAAGCTGCTGGTTCTGCTTGAACAGTTGTTGCATTGGAACCGGACCTATAATCTGACCGCTATTACCGATCCGCTTGAGGCTATCGAAAAGCACCTGGTTGATTCCCTGACCCTGCTACCACATCTCGGCCAGGCAGAGACTCTGGTTGATATCGGTTCCGGCGCCGGCTTCCCGGCATTACCGTTGAAGATTCTCCGCCCGGACCTGCAGGTGATCTCGGTTGACTCGGTAGCCAAGAAAATAAGCTTTCAGAAACACGTTGTGCGCAAACTGCAACTACAGAATTTTCTGGCCTGGCATGGTCGGGCTGAAGAGTTGTCACAACAGAGCTTTCTGGCTGCCAAGGTTGACCTGGTGGTTGCCCG
The DNA here is from genome assembly GCA_041573815.1 of Desulfuromonadales bacterium. Classification (GTDB taxonomy): domain Bacteria; phylum Desulfobacterota; class Desulfuromonadia; order Desulfuromonadales; family UBA2294; genus BM707. Next base: position 60 of record JBFFPW010000141.1, on the reverse strand, counting down.
GGCTTTTTCATCACTCCCAAAACTTCTTGACCTAGCACTGCCGTGCCTTAAGCCGGATGG
>JBFFPW010000140.1:0-4838 GCA_041573815.1 Desulfuromonadales bacterium | reverse complement strand
CCCGACCAGACTTTTATGCTGTTTATCTACTTTATCAAAATGAATTTCGTATTCCGGTTCCCACCTGAAAAGAATCATCAGTCCCTCCGAATTAGAATAATCCAACAATACCCTAAAATGTTGGAATTTAAAGCCTGCAGGGGTCTGTTTATAAAACAAAAAAAGGCCGGCACAACAGTACCGACCCTTTTCACTAGAAAAAATGGAGCAAAGAGATCTAGAAGTTTATCTTAAATCCAACACTGAGGAAATCGAGATCTGACTCGATGATCGTATATTCAAGTTCGAGAGCAGCCTTGTCACTGATCTTCAAACCACCACCGATACCAATAGACAAATCAATGTCGTCACTTGAACCTCGGAAACCATCGAGATCGAAGTCCCAATAAACCAGTCCGGCTTTCCCCTTGAAATAGATCGGGCCATTACTGCGATAAACGCCGTATCCGGCCAAAGTTGTAACATCCCAGTCGGGACCACCGGAAATCTCACCATCTACCAGAGTCAATGTCAATTCAGCTTCTACTGCAAGTGACCCGGCCTGCACCTGATTGAGTGTCATACCGACAAGAGCACCGGCATTAATGGCATCATCAAAACCACTGCCATCAACCATCATCAACCCCAACTTGCCACCGATATAAGGGGTCGGCTTTACACCTTGAGCACTAGCCGCCTGAGCATTCACCACGGCAAAGAGCAGTATGGATAAAACTGCGATAATACGGAATAATTTCATTTTTCCCTCCAAATTGGTTATCTGTGAACTCATAAGAATATCTGCCTATTTTTTACAGGCTGGATTAGCATCTGTCAACCATGTTGACATCAACGATGGGTCAGCAGACAGGCAAATTCCGTCAGGTTGCCAATCCCCCGCTGCTGGAGGATTTTATGGCTCGGCAAAGCATCATGCTCCGCCAGAAGTTCAACGCTGAAAACATCACCAAAAAGAGCTTCTATCTCTGGCAGCGGCACGGAAAACGGCGGCCCGTCGATACGGGTCTGGTCATAGTCATAACTGACCAGAAGGATGCGGCTATCGGCAGGAAGAATCCGGCAAAGGTGGGCCGCATAATCCTTACGCATGTTGATCGGCAAAGCGACCAGCGCTCCCCGATCATAAACACCCCGAACATCACTTATGTCTTCCTTGGGAAGACTGAAAAGATCACCACAAAAAATAGTAATTCCCTCTGTATGATAGCAATCAAATCCCGACTTTTTTTTGATTTCAACTTCAAGGGTGTTTTCGCGAAAGAAATCCTGCACAGCTATCTCGCTCAATTCAACCCCGAGAACCCTGGCACCCTGCTGTCTTAGCCAGAGCAGGTCGGGCGATTTGCCACACAGCGGCACAAAGACAGTTTCCGGCCCGACATGCAATCGATGAAAATACTGGTGCAGATATTCGTGGCGTTCATCCATATGAAAGCCTATTTCATTCTGCTGCCAGCGCTCTTTCCAGAAACAATGATCCATAGGATGAGTATATCAGCGATCAGACCTGATCGGCCGGAATTATTTGCCCGTTCGGTTCAACATAGCGGGCTTCACATTTGAGATCGAAACCTATTTCTTGCTGTATCGATTTACGAATGAACGCTATCAGCGAAAGGACATCGGCGGCGGTGGCGCCACCGAGATTGAGGATAAAGTTGGCGTGCTGCTGCGAAACTTCGGCTTGACCGATGCGTGTTCCCTTCAGTCCGGCCTCTTCTATAACCTTGCCCGGCGGGCCAACGGTGGCATGCATTTCCGAAGTGCTGAGAAACACCGAGCCACAGTTCGGTTGCTTGCGTGGAAATTTTGTGCGGCGTTCACGCAAGTCCGTCATCATCTCACGGCGGATCTGGTTCAAATCGCCGAAGGGGCACTCCAGTTCAGTCTCGACCACCACGACACCGGTGCCTTGCAGGGCAGAGTGCCGGTAGGAAAAATCACATTCTTCCCGGTTCATCTGCACAAGTTGGCCGTCCCGGTCAACAACCGTCACCCGGACAACATTTTCACCGATCCCTTTACGATGGCTGCCGCCGTTCATCATCACCAGCCCCCCGAGGGTGCCGGGGATACCGATCGTATGTTCGAGCCCGGCCAATCCGGCCAGCATCGCCTGACGTGCCAGTTGCGGCACCCAGAGACCGGCCTCAGCAATGATTCGATTGCCGACGATAGACATATTCGACATATTGCTGCCGATTTTGAGAATGATGCCACGCAAACCGGCATCAGCAAACAGCAGGTTGGTCCCCTGGCCAATCACAACCAGCGGCACATTATTCTGGCGGGCATACGTAACCACCGTCGCCACCTGCTGTGGTGTCGTCGGCTCAACCAACAGGTCAGCCGGGCCGCCGATCTGCCAACTGCTGTAGCCGCTCAACGGGGCATTAAAAACCCGGTCGCCAATATCGAGAGTGGCCAGCGCATCGAGTTTTTCATTATGAAGCACGTTCGGTAAGGTCATCAGTTATCCATTATCCCCATCATTACCGGAAAGATAATCACCAAGCAGAGAGCGACTATGCTCATCATCGTGACAATACGCACATAGGTTCTCCCAGTTGCTGCCATCTGGTGGATTATTATTGTGGTTACCATCCTTATGATGAACAGTCAACATCTGCAAATTGCCCAACTCAAATTCCCGGCCGCATTTGGCACAGATCCAGCCATGAACTTTCAGCGAGCGCTCACGATAATTAACTTTATCAGCGCCCTCGGCTTTCATCTGGCGGACCATGGCATCGATCTCTTCCGGGCTCTTCAGAGTTTTCTTTATCGGCTTTTTAGAACGAAATGATCGGGACATTAAACCTCACGACAGAAAGAAGACCAAAATATCAACGGCAGTAACGGCTTCTATTATTATTTTATATTTATCTGGTTGCTTTATAAGCCAATATTATCGAAAATCCCAAAGTAAAAAAACCCTGCTGAAAATGGAGACCAATTAATGCGCAGCCTTTTAATGACCCTCGGTTTCATCATGATCACGACAACCTGTTTCGCCACATCTCATACCGGCGTTTTCACCATGAGCTTTGACCTGTCTGTTCACACGACACAAAAGGAGGCGAAATTATGGATTCCTTATCCAATTTCCGATGAGCATCAGTATATCAGCAATATCAATTGGGATGGCAATTTCGCGGAGTCTGCAATATACACTGACCGCGAAAATGGCACACCAATGCTTTATGCCCGCTGGGCTAAAGGGACGCAAAAGCGCCAGCTGACTTTGGAGTTTACCGCAGAGAGAACAGAACAGATCAGGCGCGACTTCCCTGCGCAAGAGGGCAAATTGAATCGAGCTGATTTCTCGCTCTACCTGGCCGCGACCTCCCTGGCCCCGATTGATGGCGGCGTCAAGGAATTAGCCGACAAAATCACCCACGGTAAAAGTTCGCTATTGGCCAAAGCAAGGGCCATCTACGACTGGACAGTCGAACAGATGTTCCGTGACCCGGCAACCCGGGGCTGCGGAATCGGTGATGTGAATAAGTTGCTCAAACGACCGGGCGGCAAGTGTGCAGATATCAGCTCTGTGTATGTCGCGCTGGCGCGGGCCGCCGGCGTTCCGGCTCGCGAAATTTTCGGTATCCGCTCGGGCCGGAACGATCAGCAGGATGTCACCACCTGGTTTCACTGCTGGGCTGAATTCTACCTTCCGGGTTACGGCTGGGTGCCGGTTGATCCGGCCGATGTCCGTAAGGCGATGTTGAAGCAGGGGCTGGAAATCGACAGTCCTGAAGTCAATGATCTGCGTGATTATTTCTGGGGCCGGGTTGACCCGTACCGAATCCGCCTTGGTGAAGGTCGTGATCTCCGGCTTAATCCGCCGCACCAAGGGCCGCCTCTTAACTATCTGATGTACCCGTTTGCCCAGGTCGGCAGTGAAACAATCGATTGGTTGGATCCGAAAAAATTCAGCTACCAGATTAACTGGCGACCATCAACTCGCTAACAGAAACCTTTTCAATAACTGCACATATGCACAGTCGACAACCGGACAGCCTGCAACGATATTTTACGGGACTCTACCTGTTTTTTCTTTTCAAGGTCCAGTAGAGTACAAAACATCAAGGGCCTGTTGTGGCAGGCGGGTCGTTGATGCCTTCTTCTTCCTAAAGTAAAAAAACGCAGAAAAGCCGCTCCGGTTCCGCCTCCGGATCGGCTTTTCTGCGTTTGAAACTAGTGTGCTGCCGGTTTTGGCAACATCATCGACATGACAATGGCCAGTGCCGTCAATCCGGCCGAAACAAGATAGCTCGGCAGGAAACTGCCGATCGACTCGGCAATCAGGCCGGCAACTCCTGGGCCGACCGTCTGGCCGATCGCAAAAAAGAAGGTGATGGCAGAAAAAGCTGCGGCCGCCTTTGAAATCGGCAGATAGTCACCGACTGCCGCCACCATAATGGTTGGAATGGCGAAAGTCGAGATGCCGTAAAGAACAATCGAGGCCGCAAGTGCGCTGCCGCCGATTCCGGAACCGACCAGAAAATAGGCAACAGTCTGGATAACATAGACTGTGATCAAACCATTCTTGCGGCCGATTTTGTCTGACAACGAGCCGAAAACAATACCGGAAAAAATCGAGAAAAGGCCGACCCACGACCAGTAGAAACCAGCCTTCGCTTCTGAAAAAGCGAATTCATCAATCATGGTGGTGACGATGAAGGTGCCATAAATAATATAAGTTGCTCCGAAGATCAGGTAGATAAGGCCGAGCTTGACAATGATCTTTCCACCACCGGCAGTCTCTTTTTCAACCAGCGCACTGGACGCAACCGGCTCCACGGCCCCGACCGGTTCCACTCCGACATCAGCCGGGG
>JBFFPW010000139.1:0-4854 GCA_041573815.1 Desulfuromonadales bacterium | reverse complement strand
CTTGCAGTTTAGAGTTTTTCTTCTTCAGCGGCAATAATACGGAACAATTCATCTGCATCAACAGCCGCCAGGAGAGAATTTCGAACACTCGGATTCTTGAGCAACTTGGAAATTCGAGCCAGTGTCTTCAAGTGTACACCCACTGATTCTTCAGGGGCCAGTAAAAGGAAAAAGAGATGAGCCGGTTTTCCATCCATCGAGTCAAAATCGACGCCAGACTTACTGCAACCGAATGACAGCAGCAGATTATCGATATTTTTCAATTTGCCATGTGGGATGGCAACGCCATCGCCAATACCGGTACTGCCAAGACGTTCTCGCTCGTGCAGAACTTTCAGGACCTCTTCACGCTCCAGGTCATCCGAATGGGCAACAATCGCTTCCGTCAGTTCAACCAAAGCCGAATTCTTATCTGTTGCCTGCATATTTACTGTAATCGTAGCGGGCGAAAGGAGCTCTGTAATTTTCATTTTCTGGTGTTTTCCTCTTATCTATGTACAAAAAAGTGGCGGAAGAGCAGACTCTTCCGCCACCAGATTATAAACTTATTCGACATGTGGGACAATCAGTCCGTAGTTGCCATCTTTTCTTGCATAGACAACATTAACCTCTTCCGTTGACGAATCGGTAAAAACGAGAAAATCCCGATGCATCAGGTTCATCTGCATAACCGCCTCTTCGACGGCCATCGGCTTGATTTCATAGTTATCAGTTTGAATGATCTCCGGCTCCGGATGAAACTCATCAATACTCTCGGCCGCCAGAACTGCCTTACTCATTTTCCTTTCCTTGCCGGCATGCGGCTTGTGATCTTTGATCTTTTCGCGGTACCGCTTCAACTGACGCTCAATCTTATCAACAACAGCATCAATGGCAGCATACATATCACCCGTTTCTTCAGAACCTTTAATCGTAATCCCCTTGGCCGTCAGTGTCACCACAGCCTTATGCCTTATTTTTTTGGCAACTGACAAGACAACCTGGGCATCGATCGGTTCGTCAATGTATTTCTTGACTCTCGACACCTTCTCTTCAGCATAGTCTCTAATCGGATTACTGACTTCCATATGACGAAACGTTACGGCAATTTGCATAGGACAAAACCTCCTGCTTGAGTGGTCACCCTCTTAAGGAGAGTGGATGGGATAAGTGTTTACATTATAACACATCTAGCGGTATCTCCCCTGCCCCTAAAAGAGTCTTTTTCGCTCAGTTGAGGAGCCGACACCCAGCATTTCCCGATACTTGGTTACGGTACGGCGCGCGATATCTATTCCGTTCTCTTTCAGCAGAACAACGATCTTCTGATCAGAGTAAGGCTTCTTCGGATTTTCACTGGCAATAATATCTTTAATCCTGGTTTTGACACTTTCCGAAGCGACCGACTCACCGCCTGTGGTACTGATACCACTATTGAAAAAATACTTCAATTCAAACAACCCCCCCGGGGTCTGCATATACTTGTTTGTCGTCACCCGGCTGATCGTCGATTCATGCATATCAATATCATTGGCAACATCCCGCAAAACGAGTGGCTTCAGATATTCAATCCCGTTATCAAAGAATTCGCGCTGAAACTTGATGATGCTTTTGGCCACTTTGTAGATGGTCCGTTGACGCTGATGAATACTCTTGATGAGCCAGACCGCCCCCCGCATCTTTTCCTGAATATACTCTCCCGCCTTCTCATCGACTTCAGAAGCCCCGGAAAGAGCACTGCGATAAAACGAATTGATGCGCAGGTTTGGCAGACCTTCGTCATTCAAAACGACGACATACTCACCACCGATCTTGTAAACGAAAATATCAGGAGTGATGTAGTGAACGTCTTCCTGACCGAAAGGTGACCCTGGACGAGGATCGAGGCTGGCAATAATTTTGGCTGTAGCGAGAACCTCATCGAGATGAACACCGAGCGCCTTGGCAATCACCTGATATTTGCGGTTCTCAAGTTCGGCAATATGATCACGCAGAATACTCTCAACAAGAGAACCCTCCATGTCAAGATGGCGAACCTGTAAAAGCAGACATTCCTGCAAATTTCGCCCGCCAACGCCAGGAGGGTCAAATTCCTGAACTACGGCCAGGGCCTCTTCAACCGATTCCGAGTCATCCCCGGTTATCGCAGCAATCTCCTCGACGGAAGCCTTGAGATAGCCGTCATCATCGATATTGCCAATAATTTCGGTCGCAATCCGGGTTTCCCAGTCACTCATCTTGGTCAGAGTTAACTGCCACATCAAATGGTCAACCAGAGTCCTCTTTTTGGTCAGCAGGTTTTCATAGGAGGGACGTTCTTCATCCTCTTCATAGGAACTGGCAACTGTACCACCGAGATTGTACCCCTCGAGATAAGTCTGCCAGTCAATATCATTCATTCCCTCTTCATCAGCTTTGACTTCTTCAACCTGATTATCAAGTTTGCCGGAATCTTTATCCCCTTCTTCAATCTCTGCAGCTTCCGCCGGCTCGGTCTCAACACCTTCTTCAAGAACGGGGTTCTCTTCAAGTTCCTGCTGAACAAGCTCGATCAACTCCATGCGCGAAAGCTGTAGAAGCTTGATCGCTTGCTGCAGCTGTGGCGTCATCACCAGTTGCTGACTTAATTTCAGTTGTTGTCGTAATTCCAAAGCCATAAATCAGTCTCTTTTACAATCTTCAGGCAAAATTACCATAACTGGAATCTCTCCCCCAGATAAATTTCTTTAGCCTGAGGTGATTCGGCAATCTCAGCCGGAGTGCCATATTCGAGTATTTCACCTTCATTCAGAATATAAGCAGAATCACAAACACCGAGAGTTTCCCGAACACTGTGATCCGATATCAGGACACCAATACCATGTTCCTTGAGCTGCGTAATAATATTCTGAATATCAATAACGGCAATCGGATCAATCCCGGCAAAGGGTTCATCGAGCAGGATGAACTGTGGAGAGAGGACCAGAGCCCGAGCGATCTCTGTTCGTCTTCTCTCGCCACCGGAAAGCGCATAACCATAGGTACCGGCGACGTGGGTCAGGCGAAACTGTTCAAGAAGCTCATCCTTGCGCTCTTTGCATTTTTTCGCCGAAATGTCGAGTGTTTCCAGAATCGCCAACAGATTCTGTTCAACCGTTAACTTCCTGAAGACCGATGCTTCCTGCGGCAGGTACGATATTCCTGCTCGGGCCCGATCACACATCGGCATTCCGGTCAACTCAAGCTGATCAAGAAACACCCGGCCCGAATCGGGAGGAACAAGCCCGACGACCATATAAAATGACGTTGTCTTACCGGCTCCGTTCGGCCCCAAAAGACCAACGACCTCACCGGAAGAAACTTCAAAATCAACCCCCTTGACCACTTGCCGGCTGCGATAACTTTTGCATAGGCCCTGGGCCAGGAGTTTATGGGCCATTACTTTTTACTCCCGGGGCTAAAGACAGCATTAACCCTTGAATCAGGCTGACTCTTGACAACACTTCTTGCTTCATCGAGATAATATTCGATTTCGTCACCAACAATACTGTTTCCACCCTGATGGACTTCAGCATTGCCAGACAAGAGAATACGCCCCTCACGGTTTTGAAAAAGACCATGATCGGCAGTTGCTATCCGGTCATCCTGAACAATGCGTAAACGACCGTCAATCTCGACCCTGTCAACCTCTTCAGTCTCTCCGGCACTATAGTGCAAAGTCATCTTGTCGGCGTAAATCACCATATTTGCTTTACGGGTCTGCACGTTGCCGTAAAAAGTGACAGACCGGCTTTTTTCATCCGCCTCAAGTCGATCAGAAGAGACCCTGATTTGCTCAGCAACCGGTTCAGCCTGCGCCTCAGCAAGGGAAGAGACTGGCCAACAAAACAGCGAGAGCAGCAAGACAACAAGAAGATAAGATCTCATGGCAGACTTAACGCTCCACCACTAAAACTCGCTTCGACCGAAGAACGTAGATTCAAAACTCCTTGGCCAAGGTCATAGCGCAAGCCGACCCCGGTCAATTGCATCCCATTGGAAACCACCTTCACACTCTTCTCACTCAGCAAAAGATTCCTCTTGTTATCGAATTCAAGTTCCTCGGTTAATATGGACTGCCCGCTTGCATTCTTCAGAGTCACATCTCCGAGCAAGGTAACCAGCCCATTTTCAAGATCAAATCGGCCCCGACGGGACGAAACGTTAATGTCGCCGCCATCCTGCTCATAGATCACCATCCGGATATTTTCGATAGTCGCAACACGTCCCTTTAAATCATGAGTGGCTGAATCTGCCTGAATTGACCACTTGCGGCGACCATCCTGGGTTTCGGTATAATTTATTTTCCGAAGTGCCAGGTCTGAATCCTGACGGACAACATCCAGAATGACATCGGTACTGTCTCGTCGCAAATTACCGACGACCAGTACGATCAATAACGTCGCCAGCAACAAGATAAAACCAGCCAGCAGAATGCGTGCAGAAAACCAATTAGCCATAATTTTGGCTCATTATATCATTCAGGATTTTGGGTGTAAAGATGAATTGGCAGGTTTTGGCATGGGATTTGAATAGAGTTGGCATGCCAACATTTTTCATTGAAAAAAACAAGGTTCACAACCTGTTTGTCCTGCATTCAGGCGGGAAAATATTTACCGGCAACCGACTGCCACCGATCAGACTGTTTCAATATAAGATCACAAATCTCACGCACTGCGCCACGGCCGCCCGGTCTTTCGGTCACATAGTGAACGTACGGCTTCACATCCTCAACAGCATCGATAACTGTTGCAGCAAATCCGACCCGGGTCAAAACCGGCAGATCAACAACATCGTCACCAACATAGGCAACCTGCTCATCACTGAGCCCGGTTTTCTGCAGTATTTCATTATAAG
>JBFFPW010000138.1:0-4874 GCA_041573815.1 Desulfuromonadales bacterium | reverse complement strand
GGTTACCTGTTTCTGCTCAGCAGCAAGGGGATAAGAAAACGGCGCCGGCCGCAGCCGAGCTTCCGGAGTCGACCCATAAGGCAACTCCGGCAGAGGAAGAGGAGGTTGACTTCTTTTCGGAGATGAGTGGCCTCGGGGTCAGGCAAATCGAACAGGGTGGCCTGGAGAAGCCTGAGCTGCGTCACGATGATACCTCGGTCGAAACAGAAAAAGCGGATCAAGCAAAAACGCCAACTTCGGGTGGCGGTGGTGGGGTGGCGCAAGCCCGCCGGGAAAAGCGTCTGCGTCGCGGTGATGTGCAACCGCAGGCCGAACTCGATTTGCATGGCGTCAAGGCCGATGCGGTTCAGGAAAAGGTCGGCTGGTTTCTGGAGAACGCCGTCTTTCACGGTTTCGAAGCGGTACGGATCATCACCGGCAAGGGAAGTCATTCTGAGACCGGGCCGGTATTGCGGCCGTTGGTGGAAGACTATCTCAACGGTCCGGGCCGAACCTTTGTCGTTGAGTGGCTGCGGGCACCGCAGCGGCAGGGCGGTGCAGGAGCAATTATTGTTTTCTTGCGCGTGTGATGTTGATTGTCATTCCCGACACCGATCGGGAATCTATCTTCAAGGAAACTATTGCAAGAGCGCAGAATTTAATTCTGCGCTCTTTTTTTGTTTGTAGTCAGGGTTTTTAAGATAGAAAAGCGACAAGGCCGGAGCATTTGCTCCGGCCTTTTATTTGTGGTGGATTCCCGATCAGACAGGGAATGACAAGTTACTTATCGTCACTACTCTTTTTCGGCAGCAGTGGTTCCATGAATGATTCGAGGAAGGAGCGTTTCGGTTTCGGCTTCTCTTCGGCCGGTTTTTCCGGTGCTGCCGCTGCGGGTTTGTCAGCCGGGGACTGTGTGTCCGGTCGCTTCTCTTCCTGTTTCTGCCCCTCGGTTTGACTGCTGTCTTCCGGTTTCTTGGCCGGACGTCTCCGCGGGGGACGACGACGGCGCGATGGTCCGTCTTTTTTTACCTCGGTATCTGCAGGAGAGGCCGTGTCGACCTTTACGGTCTGGTCGCCAGAGGTTGCCTCCGGAGTTCTCGCCGGCTGCTGCTGGCCTGCGGGATTCCCTGACTCGGACTCAGTCGTCGCTGCCTCGGAACTCTGCCCCTCGGCTGGTTTCCTGGCTGAGGATCTGCGGCGCGGTGGACGGCGACGGCGTTGTGGCTGCTCTTTTTTCTCTCCGTCTTTGTTCTCGTCACTACTGCCAGTTTCTGATGGCGACTGATTCTGATCAGCTATCAGCTTCGGTTCTCTTGCCGGGGCGGGCAATGGGATGGCGGCGTCTTTTTTCTCTTCATGCGTGTCTTCGCGCTTTACGATTTCCATCTCAACGCGGCCGTCGTTAAAATCGTGATCGCCGATAATGTAGATGGAGAGGCTCAGCTTCTTCTCCATCTCAAGGATTTCTTCACGGCTGGTGTTGTGCAGGTAATTGCCGACTTCTTCCGGCACCCGGACCGTGACTTTGTCGACCTTGCCCTTGGCACAGGAGGTGTGCAGCTGGCGGAGCACGGCGACCGCCTGGGCTTCGGCACTCTTGACCCGACCACTGCCGCCACAATTGGGGCAGGCGAGGTAGGATCCTTCGGCCAGGGCCGGGCGCATCCGTTGCCGGCTCATCTCCAGCAGGCCGAACTGACTGATCTTGCCGACCGTCAGTTTTGCCTTGTCATTCTTGAGGGAGTTTTTCAGGGTCTTTTCGACGTCGCGGTTATGTTTGCGATCGCGCATGTCGATGAAATCGATAACGATCAGGCCACCGAGGTCGCGCAGGCGGAGTTGTCGGCCAATTTCGGCCGCCGCTTCCATGTTTGATTTAAAGGCGGTCGCTTCGATCCCCTGCTCACTGGCCATGCGACCGGAGTTGACATCGATGGCGACCAGCGCTTCGGTCTGATCGAGAACAATCGAGCCGCCGGAAGGGAGCGGGACCTTGTTGCTGGTGATGGTCTCGATCTGCTCCTCGACCTGGTAGCGCGAGAAGATCGGCCGGCGTTCCTGGTGTTGTTTGAGAATCTTGGCCTGGGCCGGCATGATCGCCTTGAAGAATTCCTGTGCTTCCTTGAAGACCTCCGGGTCATCGATCAGGACTTCATCCATGTCGGTGCTGAAATGCTCGCGGATCGACCGAATGACCACATTTGATTCCTGGAACAGCAGGGCCGGTGCTTTCAGCTTCTTGTCGAGCTGCTGGATTTTGTTGTAGATACCGGAGAGGTATTTGTAGTCGCGTTTCAGCTCGGTGACTTTTTGGCCGATGCCGGCGGTCCGGACGATATAGCCGATGTTGTCCGGGATATCAAGGGTCGCCATCGCTTCCTTCAACTTCTTGCGGGTGGCATCGTCTTCAACCTTGCGGGAGATCCCCTTGGTGGAGCTGTCCGGCATCAGGACCATGTAGCGGCCCGGCAGGGAAAGGTTGGTGGTCAGGGCGGCGCCCTTGGTGCCGCGCTCTTCGCGGATAATCTGTACTAACAGCTCCTGTCCGCGTTTAAGAATCTCATTGATTCGGGGCCTGGGGCCGCTTTCCTGTTCTTTTTTCGGGAAAAGTGACGGGTGCAGTTCGCCGATCTGTAGAAAGCCGAGGCGGTTGGCACCATAATCGACAAAGGCGGCCTGCAGTCCCGCTTCAACCCGGACGACGGTCGCCTTGTAAATATCACCTTTGTTTTGCGTACTACCTGTGATTTCGATATCGAGTTCAGTGAGAACACCATCTTCGACAATCGCCACCCGACTCTCCTCGAGATGAGAGGCGTTGATCAACATCTTTTTGCTCATTTTATTGTAACTTTCTGGATGCACCTCGGCGCATCGCTTGAAATATATGCCGGCAGCTCCGTTGGCTGCCAAACGGTCCGATGACATTCTGTCATGGCCGCGCGAAATCGATAATGAGCCGGGTTTTATGCCTCTACAGTTGAGTATTTACCGGAGGCGACCGGCTGATGACTAATATTATAGCAGAGATTATAGCTATACGTCTGAAATATCAAGCTTTTTAAAGTATTCATCATTCCCTCGCAATGGTCGGCTGTGATATAACAGGTGCCATGTTGCAGCTTAGAGGAATAGTTAAAGATTTTGCCGACCGCCGGATCTTCGACGGTATTGACTGGCATATCCGTCCGAAAGACCGGATCGGTCTTTGTGGTGACAACGGTGCCGGGAAATCGACCCTGCTTAAACTGTTGTGTCATCGGGTCGATTCCGATGGCGGTGTTCTGCAGGCGGCCAAGGGGACAACCTTCGGTTATCTGCCACAGGATGGCCTTGAACACAAGGGCCGGTCCCTGTTTGACGAAACCCATTCAGCCTTGTCGGAACTGCTGGCTGTTGAACGTGAATTGCGGCAACTCGAGATTGCCATTTCCGAGAGCAACCGGAAAGATGATCTCGAACGCTATGCTGATCTGCAGGAACTGTTTGAACAACGCGGCGGTTTTACCATGGAGGCGGAAGTCGGTAAGGTCCTGACCGGTCTTGGTTTCTCGACCGATGATTTCTCCCGACCTTGCGAACATTTTTCCGGGGGCTGGCAGATGCGCATTGCCCTGGCCAAACTGTTGCTGCAGCGCCCGAACCTGTTGCTACTGGATGAACCGACCAATCATCTGGACCTGCCGGCCCGTGATTGGCTTGAGGATTATCTGCTCGCTTACCCGCATGCCGTGGTGCTGGTTTCGCATGACCGGTTCTTTCTCGATAAGGTCGTTGGCCGGATTGTCGAAATCTGGAACGGCAGCCTGAGCGAATATCCCGGCAACTACAGCCGTTACCTGATTGCCCGTGATGAACGGATCAAAGCCCTGCGTGAAGCGAAGCGGCAACAGGATGATGAGATCGCCAAAACCGAAGCGTTTATTAACCGCTTTCGCTACCAGGCCAACAAGGCATCGCTGGTACAGAGCCGGGTTAAAAAGCTCGAAAAGATCGAACGGATTGCTCTGCCGCCCGAGCGGAAAAAAATTGCTTTCGAATTTCCAGCCCCACCCAAGGGAGGACGGACGGCCGTTGAGCTTGAGAAGGCCAGTCAGTCCTATGGTGATTTGCAAGTGTTGGAAGATGTTGACTTGACGGTTGAACAGGGCGAGAGGGTTGCCCTGGTCGGCCCGAACGGTGCGGGCAAGTCGACCTTGATGCGGTTGTTGGCTGGAACCGAGTTGCCGGTCAATGGCGAGCGTCGGGATGGTCATAATTTGCTTTTGGCTTATTTTGCCCAGGACCAGGCGGCCGAACTGAATCCGAAAAATGATGTACTCGCAGAACTCAGTGCTGATGCGCCGTTCAACATGGTGCCAAAGCTGCGCAACATCCTCGGGGCTTTTCTGTTTTCCGGCGATGATGTTGAAAAGCGGGTGTCGGTTTTGTCGGGTGGTGAGCGGAATCGTTTGGCGCTGGCGAAGCTGCTGTTGCGGCCAGCCAATCTTTTGTTGCTTGATGAACCGACCAATCATCTCGATATCCACTCAAAGCAGGTGCTGCTCGATTCCCTGAAAAAATATAGCGGAACCATTGTATTTGTGTCGCATGATCGGTATTTTGTTGATGAACTGGCCACTCGGGTTCTTGAAGTCGGCGACCGTCAGGTCGTCTCCTATCACGGCAATTACGAAGATTTCCTGCGGGCCAAGGAAAAACAGGGCGACAGCAGTCACAGCCGTGACCGGGTTGAACAACAGGAAACTGCCGACCCGACCGTCGTTGACAAGTCGGCCAGGCTCCAGTCGCACTCGGAACGCAAGGACAAACAGCGGCAGGAAAAGAAGCGGCAGAAGGAGTTGGACGAGGTTGAAGCCCAGTTGGAGACCCGGGAGGCCAAACTTGCCGAACTG
>JBFFPW010000137.1:0-4910 GCA_041573815.1 Desulfuromonadales bacterium | reverse complement strand
GGCCAAGAGCTTTTGTTTTAACCAAGTAATTACGTTATTAAAGACTTTTCTTGCGTTTTTGCGTTCAAAATAGATTTTGATCTTCTTCGTGACTTTGTGCCTTCGTGGCCCAAATGTTTTTTTTAGGATTTGATTTGCCAACGCTCTACGGAAATACCGCCGGACTCAAGTCGAGCCAGGTCAAGGCGCTGGAACGGATCTACAATCGCCGGATACCTGCCAATGAACTGATTTCGCCGGAGTTCGCCCGTTTTCTCACAGAACTCTCCCACGACATTCGTCGCCAGGTCGGTATTCTGATTGACCGGCAGGGCAGTATCTCGCACGTTATTGTCGGTGATGACCGGGAAATCTACATTCCCGAACTTTACCGGTTTAAAATAACCGGCGCCGGTTTGCGCGGGTTGCGTTGTAGTCATACCCACCTCAAGGGGGAGCCGCTCTCCCAGGATGACCTGACCGATCTGGCGTTATTGCGTCTCGATATGATGGTCGCTCTGGCAGTCGAGGAAGATGGCCTCCCCGGCGTTGTCCACTACGCACACCTGCTGCCACCGAACCCGGAGCAGAAGACGGTCGAGGTCCTCAAGGCGCCATCGATCCATGCTCTGGAGATGGACCTTGAGCAGTATCTGCGCTCGCTCGATACGGAAATTGAGCGCAAGGTTGCCGAAACGGTCGATCTTTCCGACACCCGGGAAAAAGCATTGCTGATTTCGGTCAGCCAGGCGTCGCGCTCGGAAACCGATGATTCCCTTGATGAACTGGCGGAGCTGGCGCGGACGGCCGATGTTGTTGTGCTGGAACGGGTTGTTCAGCGGCCGCGCAAACTGAATCCAAAATATTTAATGGGTGAAGGCAAGATCAAGGAAGTCGTCATTCAGGCGATGCAGCAGGGGGCGACGCTGTTGCTGTTCGACCAGGATTTGTCGCCGATGCAGGCGAGTAACATCAGTGCGATTACCGAGGTCAAGGTTATCGACCGTAGCCAGTTAATTCTCGATATTTTCGCCCGGCGTGCCCATACCCTCGATGGCAAGGTTCAGGTCGAACTGGCGCAACTTAAGTATATCCTGCCCCGATTGTCCGGTCGCGGTACGGCGATGTCGCGCCTCGCCGGTGGTATCGGCGGCCGTGGCCCGGGTGAGACCAAGCTGGAGGTCGATCGCCGGCGTATCCGTGATCGCATCGCCCGGCTGGAAAAGCAGCTGAAGAATCTTTCCAAGGGACGCAAGCAGCGGCGCCAAAAGCGGGTACGCAGCGACCTGCCGATTGTCTCGATTGTCGGCTACACCAATGCCGGCAAATCAACCCTGTTGAATGCCCTGACGCAAAGCGAGGTATTTACCGAAAACCTGTTATTTGCAACCCTCGACACCTCGACCCGACGGCTGCGTTTCCCGATGGAGCGCGAAGTGATAATTACCGATACCGTCGGTTTCATCCGCAAACTACCGAAAAGCCTTTTCGGGGCGTTTACCGCAACCCTCGAAGAGTTGGAAGATGCCGATCTGTTGTTGCATGTTGTTGATATCTCGAACAGTCGCTTCGAGCAGCAGATTCAGTCTGTTGAGCAGATCCTTTCCGATCTGGATCTCGGCCACATCCGTCGCCAGCTTGTTTTTAACAAGATTGACCTGATCCCGATTGAAGAAGTAGCCCCGTTATGTCGCCGTTTCAGTGCGATTCCGGTCTCGGCTCTCGATCGTAAATCGTTCGATCCGTTAATGCTTGATATGGCAGATCGGTTCTGGCCTGGCGAGACGGAACTCCTTGACTGATAAGCATTTTTCGTTTAGCCTTTGGGCCTGACAGGAGGGCACTTTTTAGCATGCGCTGGATTATATTTTTACTATTACCTTTATTGGCCGGATGCCTGTCCGGCCTGACTGCTGTTGACACCTCAGTCAAGACTGCTTCCGCAGAAACGTATTCTTTTAAGCCAATGCTCGCTTCAGAAGAAGATGCGGAGCGGTTTTCTCTGCTGGAGGTCTCCCTGGGTGAGCCAATCCCGGCCTATTCGATGCTCAATGGCCAGGACGATGCCTGGCAGGTCGAAGCGCGTCTGCTGGCTAATGATGTCGACGCAGAAACCCTGGCTGACAATCTCCTGCTTGCCCTGAGCGGCGAGGATGCCCCCGAGGATGAAGGGAAAACCACACCTCTGGTCGGTGTCTCTGATGATTTCCCGGTTGTTCACAACGCCAAAGTGCAATATTTCATCGATTACTACACCGGACGGGGACGCAAGGTTTTTACCCGCTGGTTAGAGCGTTCAACCCGTTATCTGCCGATGATGCGGGAAATTTTCGCCGAGCACGGGCTGCCGAAAGACCTCGCTTACCTGGCGATGGTTGAGTCTGGCTTCAATACCAAAGCCTACAGTTGGGCACATGCCGTCGGTCCCTGGCAGTTTATTAAAGGTACCGGCAAAATGTATGGTCTCAAGCGCGACTGGTACCGTGATGAGCGGCGTGATTTTGAAAAATCGACCAAGGCCGCGGCCCGTTTTCTGCGCGACCTGCGTGATCAATTTAACGGCGAATGGTACCTGGCGGTTGCCTCCTATAATGCGGGCCCCGGTAAGCTGCGCACGGCCATCCGCAAATACAAGACCCGTGATTTCTGGGAAATCAGCCGTGGCAAGTACCTGCAACCAGAAACCAAGAATTACGTTCCGAAGCTGATGGCTGTTCTGACCCTGGCCAAGGATCCGGAAAGATACGGTTTCACCGAGCTCAATTTTCAGGAGCCGCTGCAGTACGAAGCTGTCACCATCCCGTCGGTGACCGACCTTGAGATTGTTGCCAAAATGAGCGGCACGAGTTACGAAGAGATCAAGCAACTCAATCCGGAGCTCAAGCGCTGGTCGACGCCACCGAATGTCAAGGATTACCAGTTGCGCATCCCGGCGGGCATGACGGCTCAATTCAGTGAGCAGTATGCCAAGTTGTCGCCTTCTGACCGGGCCAACTACATGCGCTACAAGATCAAAAAGGGTGATACCCTCGGCGCCCTGTCACAACGTTATAATGTTCGGGTCAACGATATTATGGCGTTGAACAATATCCGTAATCCGCGGTCGATCAGCATCGGCACCAACCTGGTGTTGCCGCTGAAAAAAGGTTACAGCAGTCGGCCGGTCAAGGAGTTGCGGGATGACTACATCAAGACCCGGCGGCAGGTCTACACGGTCCGCTCCGGTGATTCACTCTGGTCAATCTCCCGTAAGTTCGGGGTCAGTCAACAGCAGCTGCGGGTCTGGAACCGGCTTGGCTGGAGCAACGTTATCCGCCCCGGCCAGCGGATGGTGGTCTCTTCCAAGGCCGCCCCGAAAAAGGCCAGTAAAGTTGTCAAAGCAGATGGCCCGCCGCGTGAGATTACCTACAAGGTCCGTTCCGGCGATACCCTCTGGGGGATCGGCCGTCAGTTCGCCGTGGCAACCAGCCAGATCCGGCAATGGAACAACCTTTCGGAAAAGCATGTCCTCAAGCCGGGTGACTCTTTGACCCTGATCGTTCGCACTGACGCCAAGAGTGGCTAACGTGGACCGGGCGTTTTTTGCAGTTCAGCCAGATGCAATGCCGGCCGGTCGCTGGTCACATCTTTATTTCGGTTCAGAATTCTGTCCCTGGACATTTCCCGATACGACCTCAATCCTGCGCGCGCTGCAGACTGCCCGTCAGAACGATTTGAAATTGACCCTGGTGACCCCGGTGGTCAGTGAACCATTTCTGCCTTTTTTGCAAAAAACACTCGATGCCGTTCTGCCGCAGTTTGCGCCGGACGATGAAATCGTTGCTTCCGACCTCGGTACCTTCAAGTTGGTACGAAATATTTCAGATGATATCAACCTGATCGCCGGCCGTGTCCTCTCCGGGCAGAAGCGCGGACCGCGGATTCTCGATCTTGATCTGAGCGAGGAAGAGGCGGATTACTTCCAGCGCGGCAGCTGGTATCAGCAGCAGGCGGTTGCCTTTCTCGCCGAGTGGGGCATCAGCCGGGTTGAACTCGATAATCTATTGCAGGGTATTGCCCCCCTGCCGGAAGCTCTTGCCGGAAGTCTGCATATCCCCTGGGCGATGGTGACCTCGAGCCGCAACTGTCCTTTCCGCGAACCGGGAAAAACTGGCCCTTGTCCGGGAGGCTGTGGTGAGGTGATGCAACTGAGCACACCACAAACAGAAGCAGTGCTATACCAGGCTGGCAACAGCCAGTTTCTGAAGAATGAAATCCTTCCTGAAAACCTTGCTGCGCTCGGCATTGACCGGGTCGTTGAACACCAGGTTCTGCCACGCTGATTGCCTTTGACTTTTGCAGGGCGGATTGCTAAACTCTCGTCTTCAATTTGATGGAAAGGATTTTTTGAAAACATGTATGGACTTCTCATTGCATTACTCAGCGGAGGCGCTGTAGCCGCCGCTTTGACTTTTGGAGCGAACCTCGCAATCGGTTATGGCATCTTTACCGGTATTATCGTTGCCGCGATTGTTTTTATTCTGATCTTCCGGGCGATTACCAAAAAAGTGACCGCCGGCATGGAAGTCGTTCAGCGCGACATGCAGGCCAACCGCCCGGAAAAGGCGATCAAAACGCTTGAAAGCCTGCAGAAATATTCGCCATGGCAGCTCTACCTCAAAGGGCAGATCTCTGCGCAGATCGGCGCCATCTATTACCTGCGTCGTGACTTCAAGTCGGCCTTTGATTATCTTTCCACGTCCTTCAGCAAACATTGGGCTGGCTTGGGTATGCTCGGTGTCTGTTATATGAAGAAGAACAAGACTTCGGAAATGATCAAAACCTTTGAAAAGGCCGTTATGGTCAACAAAAAGGAACCGGTGATCTGGGAAGTCTATGCTTTCTGTCTTGAGAAGGTCGGCAAACACGAAAAAGCGATCGAAGTCCTCGAG
>JBFFPW010000136.1:0-4910 GCA_041573815.1 Desulfuromonadales bacterium | reverse complement strand
GGTCCTGGCGCTACCAATACGGTGACCGGTATTGCTACTGCCTACATGGACTCTATTCCGATGGTCGTCATCTCCGGTCAGGTGCCGACTCCGCTGATTGGCAACGATGCTTTTCAGGAGGCCGATATGGTCGGTATTACTCGACCAGTAACCAAGCACAACTACCTGGTTCGGGACGTCAAAGACCTGGCAACAATTATCAAGAAGGCGTTCTATATTGCCCGGACTGGCCGCCCTGGGCCGGTTCTGGTCGATCTGCCGAAGGACGTTCAGGTCGCTACGACCACTTTCGAATATCCTGAATCGGTAGAACTGCGTGGTTACAAGCCGAATTACAGCGGCAATGCCCGTCAGGTTGCCAAAGCTGTCAAAATGATTCTCGAATCGAAGAAGCCGGTTATTTATGTCGGTGGTGGTGCGACATTGTCCGATTCGGATAAGGAACTTCTGCAGTTTGCTGAAACCATTCAGGCGCCACTGACAACGACGCTGATGGGGATGTCGTCATTTCCGAAACGGCATCCGCTCTCGCTCGGTATGCTCGGTATGCATGGTACCTATTATGCCAATATGGCCGTCACCAATTCCGACCTGTTGATTGCCATCGGCGCCCGATTCGACGATCGTGTCACTGGCAAAATTGACACCTTTGCACCCGACGCAAAGATTATTCATATCGATATCGACCCAACGTCAATCAAGAAAAACGTCCGGGTCGACCTGCCGATTGTTGGTGACCTTAAAGATGTTCTTAAGAAGATGATCAAGGAATTTAAAGAGGTCACAAAAGAGGTCAAGGCTCATGTCAAGGAGACAGCACCATGGCGTGAAGAGGTTGATGGCTGGAAAGAATCGCACCCGATGAGTTACAAATAC
The DNA here is from genome assembly GCA_041573815.1 of Desulfuromonadales bacterium. Lineage (GTDB taxonomy): Bacteria > Desulfobacterota > Desulfuromonadia > Desulfuromonadales > UBA2294 > BM707. The sequence continues at coordinate 4,034 of JBFFPW010000136.1, read as the reverse complement.
TCAAAGAGTGTGATCAAGCCACAATTCGTCATTGAAAAACTGCGGGAGTTGTCGAATGACGATGCCATTGTTACGACTGAAGTCGGACAGCATCAGATGTGGACCGCCCAGTTCTTTGATTTTACTCAACCACGAACTTTCCTGACATCGGGTGGTCTCGGAACGATGGGTTACGGCTTGCCGGCCGCACTCGGCGCCCAAGCGGCTTTTCCGAAGCGACAGGTTATTGATATTTCCGGCGATGGCTCTTTTCAGATGAATTCTCAGGAGTTGGCGACCCTGGTGCAGAATCGCCTGCCGGTCAAGATTGTTATTCTTAATAATAATTTCCTGGGTATGGTCCGGCAGTGGCAGCAGCTCTTCTTCGATAAGCGCTATAGCCAGACCTGTCTCGAGTCGCCGATCGATTTCGTGAAACTGGCCGAGGCTTATGGTGCAACCGGATTAACGACCAGCAAACCGGATGAAGTTGAGGCCACCATCAAAAAAGCCTTTGCAACCGATGGGCCGGTCATTATGGAATTTAAAATTGCCCGTGAAGAGAACGTTATGCCGATGGTTCCGGCCGGTGCCGGCATTAATGAAATGGTTCTGGCCTCGTAGTCGCCTCGACATTTAACGGAGATTTGAAATGAAACATACGATATCTGTGTTGGTAGAAAATGAATTTGGGGTGCTCTCCCGGATCGCCGGACTCTTTTCCGGTCGTGGATTTAATATTCAGAGCCTTTCGGTCGCCCCGACGCTTGATGCTTCGATATCGCGCATGACAATTGTCACGTCGGGTGATGATCGGATTCTCGAGCAGATTACCAAACAGCTGAACAAACTGATCGATACAATCAAGATCATCGATTATACCAGTGAAGATCAGCCCTATGTCGAACGGGAGCTGGCCTTGATCAAGGTGAATGCTGATGAGGATACCAGGGCAGAGGTCATGCGTATTGCTGACATCTTCCGTGGCAAGGTCATTGATGTCACCCAGAAGTCCTACACGCTTGAGGTGATGGGCGCTCCGGACAAAGTCGATGCGATCATTGAAATCCTTCGGCCGATTGGTATCAAGGAGATCGTCAGGACCGGCCCCGCCGTACTTGGCCGCGGGTCAAAAGGGTGGAAAACCACCTGATAGCCTGAATGGAAAGAGATTGGCAAGACATAGCCTGTGTGGTATAACGTCTCGCTATATTACAAGAATACGAAATAAGGAGTTTTCTTCATGAAAGTTTATTACGACAAAGATGCAGATTTATCAGTGATCAAGGGAATGAAGGTCACCATTGTTGGTTACGGGTCCCAGGGGCATGCTCATGCGTGTAATCTGAAAGATTCCGGAGTTGATGTGACGGTTGGCCTGCGTACAGGCTCTTCATCGGTTGCCAAGGCTGAAGCCCACGGGCTGACGGTAAAGCCGGTTGCTGAAGCAGTTTCTGCGGCTGATCTGGTCATGATCCTGACCCCGGATGAGTTCCAGTTTCAGCTTTACAAGGAAGAGATTGAGCCGAATATCAAGAAGGGAGCATCCCTGGCGTTCGCGCATGGATTCAGCATCCACTATAACCAGATCGTCCCGCGGGAAGATCTCGATGTTATCATGATTGCCCCGAAGGCGCCGGGTCACACTGTGCGCTCCGAATTTGAAAGAGGTGGCGGCATTCCTGACCTGATCGCTATCTATCAGGATGCTTCCGGCAAAGCGAAAGAGGTTGCACTCTCTTATGCCAGTGCCATCGGTGGTGGTCGTACCGGCATTATCGAGACGACCTTCAAGGACGAAACCGAGACGGATCTGTTCGGTGAGCAGGCCGTTCTTTGCGGTGGCGCTGTTGAACTGGTCAAGGCCGGTTTTGAAACTCTGACCGAAGCTGGTTATGAGCCGGAAATGGCGTACTTCGAGTGCCTGCATGAACTGAAATTGATCGTTGACCTGATGTACGAAGGCGGTATCGCCAATATGAATTACTCGATTTCGAATAATGCTGAATATGGCGAGTATGTCACCGGCCCGAAGGTGATCAACGACGAAAGTCGCAAGGCGATGCGCGAATGTCTGGAAAATATCCAGAATGGTGAATATGCCAAGCGCTTTATCCTCGAAGGTCAGAGCAATTATCCGGAAATGACGGCCAGAAGGCGTTTGAACGCTGCCCACCCGATCGAGCAGGTCGGTGAAGGTTTACGCAAGATGATGCCATGGATCAAAAAAATCGTCGATAAAGAGAAAAACTGATAAGTACTTAGGGGGCAACGTTATGTTGTCCCCACTACTTTTACCGGGAATTATATGAACGAGAATACGTTGCCAGTTGCACGCGAAGGGCTCCCCTTTATTGCTCTTTTTGCTTTCGTGACCTTTATCTTTGCTCTGTTAAGCTGGGGCTTTCTGTCATTTATCGCCCTGCTTTTGACCCTGTTCGTTGTCTACTTCTTTCGTGACCCTGAACGGCACTGCCCGGCTGATGAAGGCGCGGTGATCTCGCCGGCCGATGGAAAGGTTGTTTTTGTTGGCGAGGTCATGGAGGAGCGATTCTTCAAGGAAGAGGTGCAGAAAGTCAGCATCTTCATGTCGGTATTCAACGTCCATGTCAATCGGGCACCCTGTTCCGGCAAGGTTCTTGATGTTTATTACAACAAGGGTGAATTTTTCAATGCCGATCTCGATAAGGCGAGTTTGCAAAATGAACAGTCGGGTATCTACATGCAAACTGAATCAGGACCGAATATCCTCTTTGTTCAGGTTGCCGGCCTGATTGCCCGGCGGATTATTTCCTATCCCAAAGTTGGTGATATCCTGAAAAAAGCTCAGCGCTACGGGTTGATTCGATTCGGTTCCCGTGTCGATATCTATTTCCCTAAAGGGACAGATATTCAAGTGAAAATCGGTGATCGTACGGTTGCCGGTGAAACCGTGGTTGGTCTATTGCAATGATGTCGCGCAGCAAAAATAATTCGGGCGTCAAAAAAGGCAGCATCCGTAAAGGTGTCTACCTGTTACCGAATCTGTTCACCACAGGAACGCTTTTTGCCGGCTTCTACAGTATTGTTGCGACGACCAAAGGAGACTATCAGATTGCCGCCTGGTTTATTCTGATCGCGGCCATATTTGATGTTCTTGACGGCAAGGTTGCCCGTTTAACCGGGACCACCAGCCAGTTCGGTGTCGAGTATGACTCACTTGCTGATTTAGCTGCCTTCGGTGTTGCCCCTGGTCTGTTAATGTATGCCTGGGCGTTGACCGAATTTGGTAAGCTCGGCTGGTTGGCCGGTTTTCTCTATGTGGTCTGTGGGGCTTTGCGCCTGGCCCGTTTTAATGTCCAGGTCAATACGGTCGAATCGAAGCGTTTTGTCGGCTTGCCGATCCCGGCTGCTGCCGGAATGGTCGCCTCATGTGTTCTGCTGTTCTATCGCCTTGGTGGGGAAGGTACAATTAAACAGGTCTCGATTGTTGTCTTGATCTACGTTTTGGCTTTTTTGATGGTCAGTAATGTCCGCTATTTTTCCCTGAAAGATCCGGAGCTGTTTAAACGACAGCCTTTTGGTTTTCTGGTTCTGGCGATATTTATGATCATTGTTATTGTCGCCGAGCCATCGATTATGCTTTTCAGCTTTGCTTTTCTCTATATGATTTCCGGGCCGATAGGATCGACGTTCGATTTTTTCAGGAAGCCACAGCCGCCAGCAGCTGTTTCTGAAAAAGAATCTGAAGAGTTATAACAAAGAGTATTTCGTCGAAACAGACTTGACATCGTGTCATCTTTGCTGTTTTATTACTGAACGAGTTTCAAAGGCTGTGAAGAGGAGTAGTAGATTCTTCACTTTGTTAAAGAGAGCCGACGGTTGCTGCAAGTCGGTACAAAGTAGAGTCGAACTCGCCTTGGAGCCGCAAAAGTGAATGTTTTTTTCACTAGCTTTTGCCGTGAGCCAGCGTAAATGGCCAAACAAGGTCTGCTTCGGTAGACGAATCAGGGTGGTACCGCGAAGCTTAAGCTCTCGCCCCTGTCAGGGGTGGGAGTTTTTTATTTATCGTGCAG
>JBFFPW010000135.1:0-4963 GCA_041573815.1 Desulfuromonadales bacterium | reverse complement strand
GGTTCATTCTCATTCACATACGCGGATGTTGATCATCGGTGGGGTGTTTATTTTTTTCAGCGGATTGATCTACTTTCTGTTCATGGCGGCCTGGTTAAATATTTTTCTTCTGGTTGGCGGGGTGCAGATGGTTACAATTTTAGCTGGCCTGATTGCGCTGACCGTGGCGACATTGAATATAAAGGATTTCTTTTTGTTTAAGCATGGTGTCAGCTTGTCAATGTCCGATGGTCAGCGGGGGCGTCTGTCGCAAAAAGTTCGTTCACTGGTTTATGTTTCGCGATTCCCGGCGATGATCTTCGGTACGATTGTTTTATCCATTGCCGCCAATTCCTATGAACTGCTCTGTACGGCCGGTTTTCCGATGGTTTTCACCCGGGTGTTGACTCTGCACGAGTTGCCTGCGACGACTTATTATCTCTATCTCGTAGCCTACAATATTGTTTACGTGTTGCCGCTTTTGGCAATCGTCATCGTTTTCAGTGTGACGCTCGGGTCGCATAAATTGAGCGAGTGGCAGGGGCGTGGATTGAAGCTTGCTTCGGGCATGATGATGCTGGTTCTTGGCCTGGTGTTGCTGGTAAATCCTGCGCTGCTCAATTCTGTCTGGGCCGCTGTTGGCATACTCGGTTCAGCTCTGGCGATAACGACGGTACTTCTCCTCTATTATCGAACAAACCACCCTGAAGTGAGGGAGGGGACGTTTTCATCGAGGCAGCATAAATGAAGATGTTGATGGTTATCTTGTCCACCTGCGAGACAGTTTGATTATTTCCTGCAATGACCCTTTTCTTCCCTTGTGAGCGGCTGTTCCGCTATGCTAATATTCCCTGCTTATCAACGATTATAATCGGAGCGCTATCCGGTTGAAATTTCTGGAGTTAATACATGATTGGAACAATTCTGAAGAAAATCCTCGGCAGTAAAAATGAGCGCGAGCTGAAGCAGATGCAACCGCTGATTGACCAGATCAATGGTCTTGAAGCGGAATTTGAAGCGCTCTCCGAGGCGGAGCTTAAAAACAAAACTGCTGAATTCAAGCAACGTTATGCCGATGGCGAAACCCTGGATGCACTGTTGCCCGAAGTCTTTGCCACGGTGCGGGAAGCATCAAAGCGAACTCTCGGGATGCGGCATTTCGATGTGCAGTTGATCGGTGGCATCGTCCTGCATGAAGGTAAAATCTCCGAGATGAAAACCGGTGAGGGTAAAACCCTGATGGCGACCCTGCCGGTCTATCTCAATGCGCTGGCTGGAGAAGGGGTCCACGTCGTTACCGTCAATGACTACCTGGCGAGCCGTGATGCCGCGTGGATGAGTGAAATTTATAACTACCTCGGTTTGACCGTCGGCTGCATTGTTCATGGCCAGACCGATGTCGAGCGTAAAGAGGCCTATGCCTGCGATATCACCTATGGCACCAATAATGAGTTCGGATTTGACTACCTGCGCGACAACATGAAATTCGACCTCGATGAGTATGTTCAGCGCAACCCGTTTTACGCAATTGTCGATGAGGTTGACTCGATCCTGATTGATGAAGCGCGAACACCGCTGATTATATCGGGCCCGAGCGAATCCCGGGTCGATCTTTACGGTGCGGTGAACCGGATCATCCCCCGGTTGCAGAAGGGTGAAGTCATCGAAAGTCGCGATTCCGGCAAGATCGGCCAGACGCATCGTGAATATACCGGCGACTACACGGTTGATGAAAAGGCCAAGAATGCCAGCATGACTGAAGAAGGGGTCGCCAAGGTCGAAAAGATACTCAAAATTGACAACCTTTACGACCCGCTCAATATCGAAATACTGCATCACGTCAACCAGGCACTGAAGGCACACACCCTGTTCAAGCGAGATGTTGACTATGTCGTCAAGGATAACGAAGTCCAGATTGTCGATGAATTTACCGGTCGATTGATGCCGGGGCGGCGTTGGAGTGATGGCCTGCACCAGGCGGTCGAGGCAAAAGAGGGTGTCCGCATCGAGAATGAAAATCAGACTCTGGCGACAATTACTTTCCAGAACTACTTCCGCATGTATGAAAAGCTGGCCGGTATGACCGGTACGGCCGATACTGAAGCGTCCGAATTCAAGGAGATTTACGGGCTCGAAGTCATCGTTGTGCCGACGAACAAGCCGATGGTCCGCATCGATAACTCGGACGTGATTTACAAGACCGAGAAAGAAAAGTTCGAAGCGGTTGTTAACGATATTACGGCCTGTAACAAAAAGGGGCAACCGGTTCTGGTCGGTACCATCTCGATTGAGAACTCGGAAAGACTCTCTGATTTTCTTAAAAAACGGGGCGTCAAGCACAATGTGCTGAATGCCAAGCAGCATGACAGGGAAGCCGAAATTGTTGCCCAGGCCGGGCGCAAGGGTTCAGTGACGATAGCGACCAACATGGCCGGTCGCGGTACCGATATTGTTCTTGGTGGCAATCCGGAGATGCTGGCCAGAAGAGCATCGGCCTCGGCCGGAGATCCGGAAGCGGCCTTCGAAGAGAGTTTCAAGAAATTTCAGGTGGAATGTGCTGCCGAAAAAGAAGAAGTTCTTGAGGCCGGCGGTCTCTATATCCTGGGTACTGAACGACACGAGTCGCGGCGGATTGACAACCAGTTACGTGGACGTTCCGGCCGTCAGGGCGACCCGGGCGAGAGCCGTTTTTATCTTTCACTGGACGATGATCTGCTGCGGATTTTCGGGTCCGAGCGAGTCGCCTTTGTCATGGAAAAACTGAAGATACCCGAGGGCGAGCCGATCGAACACGGTATTATCAGCCGGGCCATCGAAGGAGCCCAGAAAAAGGTTGAAGCGCATAACTTTGATATTCGTAAACACCTGATTGAATATGACGATGTTATGAACCGTCAGCGTGAAGTCATTTATTCTCAACGTCGTGAAGCTCTCGGTGGTGAGAATCTCAAGGCGATGATTGAAGGGGTTTGTGACGAAACCATTGCTGATATGGTCGGAACCTTCTGCATCGACAAGCCGGCGCAATGGAACTGGGTCGCCCTCGATGAAGACTTCCGAAACCAGTTTAATTTTGCACCAGAGTTCCCCCCGGCCGATAACCCGGAGCTGAATGCTGCAGATCTGGAAGAAAACCTCTTCCAGCAGGTTATGGCCAAGTTTGCCGAAAAGGAAAACGAGTTTACACCGGAGGTGATGGATCATCTGCTCAAAATTCTGTTGCTGCAGACGATCGATACCCAGTGGAAAGGCCACCTGCTTAATGTTGATTACCTGAAAGAAGGAATCGGGCTGCGCAGCTATGGTCAGCGCAATCCGAAGGAAGAGTACAAGCGGGAAGCATACAATCTCTTTATGGAGATGATGGGGCGCATCCGCCAGGAAATCATCATGAAGCTGTTCCGGGTCCAGCTGGCCAAGGATGAAGATATTGAGCGCATGGAAGAGGAACAGCGCAAGAAGAAAGCTTTCCTCGATCGACACAGTGGGTCGGAACTGCCGGGCAAGCCGGTTGAGCGGGACGAAGAGAAGATTGGTCGCAATGATCCCTGCCCGTGTGGGAGTGGCAAGAAATTCAAAAAATGCTGCGGGGCCTGATTCATTCGGCTTGAAGGGATACGCCCCGGCGGCGTTATCCTCAATAAAAAGTCCTCGGCGCTATTTCCGGGCATCGCGTGATTCTGGCTTTGACAATCCTTGCCTGCGCGACATTTCAAGCCTTTTTGTGAGAATGAGGTCCATTCCGACAGTGTGAGTATGACAGTCCAGACTGAAAATAAGCCTGACATCCTGATTGTCGAAGATGAATCTTTCTTCCGGCAGGTTATTGTTGATACCCTGACCGAAGGTGGCTTCGGTACGGTCGAAACGGCTTGTGCTTCAGAGGTTGCGGCGCTGCTTGGTCGCAATGAAATCGGTCTTGTCCTGACGGATCTGGAGATGCCGGAAGTTTCCGGTCTGGAAGTCTTGCAGCAGGTCAAAACGTTGCGACCGGAAATCCCGGTTGTTGTCATTTCTGCCCATCAGGATTTTTACGCCGTTCGTGAAGTCCTCAGCGGTGGCGCCCTCGAATACCTGGTTAAACCTTTTTCTGACGAAGAATTGCTTGCAGTTGTCGAGCGGGGGCTTGCCCAGCATCGGTCCAACCTTGAAGCGATAAGGAATCAGGAGGAAGCAGAGCGTCTGCTTGCTGACCTTGTTCTGTTGCGTGAAGTTGGTGAAACGGCCAGCGGTGAGGCTGATCTGCAATCTCTTCTCGACCGAATCATCAGTATGATCGTTGAAGCGGTTGGTGTCCAGACCGCATCCCTGATGCTACCGGCCAAGGATGGCAATCTGCGGATCAGTGCCGCGCATGGAATGCCGGCCGGGATTCGCGAAAAGGCGGTAATCAAGCCGGGTGAGGGGGTATCCGGTCATGTCTATGCTTCGGGTAAGCCGGTACTGCTTTCGGATATCAACGATGATGGCCGATTCTCACCTTCTGGTGACGAGGGTCAGTATTCGACCTCTTCGGCCCTGTCGCTGCCGCTTAAAGGACGCGAGCGGGTCATTGGCGTTCTCAATGTCAACAACAAGGAAGATGGTTCGCCTTTTTCGGCGCATGACCAGCATTTGCTGGCGACGATTGCTCATCAGGCGACCCTGGCGATCGAGAACTTCAGCCTGGTCAATCAGTTGCGGAACAAAGCGCGTGAACTGGAGGCGCTCAACAGTGCCCGTTCACGCCTGGTCTGCAATCTGTCGCATGAATTGAAAACACCGCTGACCTCGGTTCTTGGCTTTTCTGACCTGTTGCTGACGCATCGAGCGCAAATTGGCGAGGCCGAGCTGGATGATTATTTGCAGAAAATTTCTGACTCCAGTCTGCAGATGGAAAAACTGATCAGCGGTATGCTGTTGCTTTTTTCTATTGATTCCGGCACTGCCAGCTGGGTCCCTGAGGCGGTCTCTGTCGAGAAGGTATGTCGGGGTGAGATCGCCC
>JBFFPW010000134.1:0-4985 GCA_041573815.1 Desulfuromonadales bacterium | reverse complement strand
TTTTCAGCGATATATTGTAAATTCTTATCAAGGGTTAAAAAGAGGTCATTGCCTCTTTCACCGCCCTGTACTTTGTTGCCAGCACTCGACATTCCCCGGCCCAACGCATCCCGTTCCATAACCAGGTAACCACCACGACCAAGTATCCGTGTATCGAACTCCAGCTCCAGCCCCTCCAATCCTTTCGGATCGAGCCCTGTAAAGCCGATGACCTGAGCACCAATTTCAGAATTCGGATAATAACGACGATGTTCCTTGATGTAATTCACACCATCTATATCAAGAGCTCGGACCAGATCGCTTTCACGCGGCGCCACCTGACGCTTAAGCCAAACAAAACCTTTGCTCGACTGCAGCTTGGCCTTGATGGTTGATGTCCGCATCGAAAGAGCCTCGGCTAAGGCCTTGATTGTCTTGCGACTCGCATCGACTTTGGTCGGTTCAACATAGACTGAATCGACCTCGACACTGACCGCCATCGCTTCACCATTGCGATCAAATATCGTTCCACGTTGCGGAGTTAGAGCAATCGTCTTCTGATGCTGACGAACAGCTTTTTGTTGCCAGAGATCCTGGCCGAGAACTTGAAGATGAAAAGCGCGCGCAATAATAAACCCGAAGGCCAGGATAAAGCAGAAGCCAATCAGCCTGATTCTTACCCGCATCCATTTTTCCCGGTTTTCCATTATCTGACTGTAATCATCTGTTCCGGGGTCGGTAGCCGCAAGCCAAGCTTGGCCCGGGCCATCCGTTCAATCCGCGCAGGGTTACGCAGAGACGCCGTTTCAAGTTTCAATTGTCGTGACTCCTGCTGCAACGAACGGAGTCGAACCTCATAGGTCGAAATATCATACTCAAGGTTAACCACCTCGAGCCGTGACCAGACAAAGAAAAGCGAAACGATCATCAGCACAACGACAAATGCGATGAGGGGAAATAGGCGGGGACGCCTTAGGGCGAATCCATTAATTTTAGGAATCGATCTGGCAATTGCATCGGACATGACACCCTCCCTCTGTAAAAAACGACAATTTGCATATTGTTACGGCAATCGAGTGATTGCCCTGACAACTGCACTGCGAGCTCTGGAATTCTGTGCGACTTCCTCCGCTGTCGGTCGCACGCCTTTCCGGGTTACAATCTCCGCCTGAGATTTCCGTCCGCAAGAACATATCGGCATTCTTGGTGGACAGATGCAACCCTTTGCTGCTTGTCGAAAAGCTCGTTTAACGAGCCGGTCTTCCAATGAATGAAAACTGATCACTACAAATCGGGCACCCGGATTCAGGACTTCCAACGCTCCTTCAAGCGTTCTTGACAAATGCCCAAGTTCATCATTTACATAGATCCGCAACGCTTGAAACACCTTGGTCGCGGGGTGGATCTTTTGCTTTTTCCCATGCTTGGCCGGAATGGCCATTTTAACAACATGGGCCAGGTCGGCTGTTGAGCTGAATGGTTCTTCTACTCGCCGCTCTGCAATTTTTCTGGCGATGCGACCCGCAAATCTCTCCTCACCGAACTCTCGAAAGATATTGCGCAACTCATCGGGTTTGAAACTGTTGACGATATCAGCTGCCGTGAGTTCGGCGTCAGGGCCCATTCGCATGTCGAGCGGACCGTCATCACGAAACGAGAAGCCTCGCTCCGGGGTATCGAGTTGCCGGGATGAAACTCCGAGATCGAGCAGGATGCCATCAACTCCAGCAATCCCCTGATCGTCCAGTACCTGATGCATCTCGCTGAAATTCGCCTGGACAAGGACGACCCTGTCGCCAAATGGTTCAAGTTTTCGCTTTGCCGCGGCCAGCGCTTCGGGGTCGCGATCCAGCCCGATTAATTTCCCATCGGGCGCTGACGCTGCCAGTATCAAACCGGCATGACCGCCGCCGCCGAGTGTGCCGTCGAGATACAAACCTCCCGGCTGCGGATTAAGCAGCTCAAGAACCTCGTCCGGCATCACCGACGTATGCCTGAATCCTTCGGATACCAAAGATCAGAAACCCAAGTCAGCCAGAACTTGCGGATCCTCCTCAATGCGCGATTCGGCTTGCGCACGGATCTCAGCATGCTTGGCTTTGCTCCAGATCATGATTTTGCGGGAAACACCGACCACAACAATTTCCCGAATCTCGCTATCAAGACCGGAATAGTCACGATGTGACTGCGAGAGCTGAATCCGGCCCTGCTTATCGAACGTGCAGGGAGTCGCCGGGGATATCAGCGCCAGGTACAAATCATCCTTGCGCTGCCCGGGAGCCATTCCTTCAACCTTCGCCTCAATTTTTTGCCAGTCCGATTGGGGATAAGCGACCAGCCCCCCCTTGTTCTGGGTGACCACCAGGTTGTCATCCGCAAAGCTGGCCGAAAGTTCCTCGCGAAACTTCGCCGGAATACTGGCCCGCCCCTTTGGATCAATTGAATTGTTGTACACACCCTGGAAATTCATACCATAGCCTTTTGGCCCAATTTGACACTTTTTTACACTATTCTGACAAAATATAGCGATACGTCAACACGATGTCAAGAAGTAATTACAGTTTTTCAGGGGGTTAGGCAGGTGGGAAACCACCCATTTGAATGGTCAGATAAAACTTTTTGCATCACTTTCAGGATCGACGACAAAATGCATTTCAACTTCCTCGATACGTTGATCAATCATTTTGGCAACAACCAGCAGGACATCGCCCGATTCGCAACGATCGCCCTCTTTCGGAATCCGACCAAGCAGTTGCATGATAAACCCGGCCAGGGTCGTTGCATGCTCTTCGGAAAAATCGACACCAAAGCGATGGTTAATGGTCTTCAGCGAAGCACTGCCATCAACCAGGTAATAGCCGGGGGCTATCTTTCGGATCAGTGTTTCCTCAATATCATATTCATCCTCGATCTCGCCAAAAACCTCTTCAATAATATCTTCCAGGGTGGCGATACCCTCGACACCACCATGTTCATCAACAACAATAGCCAGGTGTACCCGCTTTTCGCGAAAAGTCTGCAACAGCGATTCGATCAGTTGTGACTCCGGCACAAAAACAGGCACCCGGGCGACGGCACGGATATCAAATGCTTCCGGGCAATGCACATAATTAAGAATATCCTTCGAATGAACAATACCGACCACGGCATCGAGATCGTCTTCATAAACCGGGAAACGCGAATGTCGCGCCTTCTGCACCAGTTTAAGAATGTCGGCAAAAGGCATCTCAACATCGATGCCGGCAACCTCGGTGCGAGGAATCATGACATCGCGTACCCGGATCTGTGACAACTCAAAAATACCGTGCAACATCCGCCGCGTCTTTGCTTGTACCGTGCCGCCCTGTTCACCGACCGAAATAATAGTCTTGATTTCATCCTCACTGATCACCGGCCGCTGATCTTCGGAACGAAAAAGATTTTGCATCAGGCTGGAAGTACCGGAGACAATCCAGATAACCGGTGTCAGTACCCACATGAAGAGCAGGATCGGCCGATAGACAAAGAACGCAACTTTTTCCGGATTTTGCGCCGCGTAGGTCTTGGGGGTGACTTCAGCCAGGATTAACAACAGGGGGGTCAAGATGAGAATCGTCAACAACTCACCGTTTTCGCCGAAGATTTCAATCAACAGTGCGGTCGCGAAAACCGAAGCGGCAATATTCACCAGGTTGTTGCCAATAAGGATCGTCGAAAGAAGTCGATCCGGCTTCTCCAGAACCGCCTCCAGGCGATCGGCTCCCGGCCGCCCTTTTTCAACCAGGTGCTTAAGCCGCATTCGATCCAGAGCTGTCAGCGCTGTTTCCGACCCGGAAAAAAAACCCGACAAAATAAAAAGGATCAGAAGCCCGAAAAGATAAAGTATGTGATCGTTAGTCATGCAACCTTCGCAGTAAGAGTCGGTAAGTAAACTCGATGATTGTACCGTATCGATTTTTCAAAAACAATTCCAATCAAGATTGATAGCACACTCCCTGCGTGGTATAAAGATTTCGGTTGCGCACCCTTTCCGGATTGGCAAGAAATGAACGACACATCACCACACATCAGGCATCAGGAACTCTGTGCCCTCCTGAGGCATCATAACCATTGTTATTATGTCCTTGATCGCCCGGAAATTTCTGACGCCGAATACGATACATTCTTCCGCGAACTTCTGGATCTTGAATCGAGATACCCCGAACTAAAAACAGAGGTATCGCCGAGCCAGCAGGTCGGTGCCACGCCGCAGGACAAATTCTCTCCGGTGAAACATGCCATACCGATGCTGTCGTTGCGAAACGCCAAGGATGAAAACGAGTTTCGTGATTTCGATACCAGCATCCGCAAGCTGTTGGCAACAGAAGATGAAATAGACTATCTCTGCGAAATGAAATTCGATGGCGTGGCCATCGAATTGACTTACGAGCAGGGCCAACTGACCGTCGGGTCAACCCGCGGCGACGGTCAGATCGGCGAGAACGTTACCGACAATATCCGGACAATCGCCTCGATACCGCGTTCTCTGCCGAAAGGGGCTCCGGCGATCCTTGATGTCCGGGGTGAAATCTATATTGACCTTGCTGAATTCCGGCAACTTAACCAGACCCGGCAGGATGAGGGAGAAAAAACCTTTGCCAATCCCCGTAATGCTGCCGCCGGTTCTCTACGCCAACTTGATGCGGCAATAACCGCCAAACGGCCACTGCAGTTATTCTGCTACGGCACCGGACGCTATGATCAGACCGGTGTGGAAACCCAGCAGGAAATGCTAAAAAAACTTGCTGAACTCGGATTCAGGATCAACACGGCCGGCACCAGCCTGCAGCGAGGCGCTGACAATGTTATTGCCTGCTACAACCGCCTGCTTGAAGATCGAGACCATTTACCGTATGAAATTGATGGTGTCGTCATCAAGGTCAACGATCTCTCCCTGCAACAGGAACTGGGTGAACTAAGTCGTGCCCCCCGCTGGGCAATAGCCTTCAAGTTCCCGCCCCGACAGGCCATCACCACCGTCGAAAATA